>NZ_JAXOJX010000009.1:0-130136 GCF_034427735.1 Azohydromonas lata | reverse complement strand
GCCGCCCTCCACCACCGGTTCATGCAGCGCCCGCGCCAGCTCAAGGCCCAGGTTGTTGGCGGCGCGGTGTTCCACGGCCAGCACCGTGAAGCCGTCGGCTTGGGCGCGGCCCAGGGCAGCGGGCAGGGATTCGTCCAGCAGCGTGAAGCGGCACCCAGGCTCCAGGCGGCGCACGCCGGAAAGCCCAATGAACCGCTCGCTCTGGAGCGCCAGCGCCTCCAGGGCCTGCGCGGCGGCGCGGTCGGCACCGTCCGCGTCGGCCCAGGGCGCGGCGTGTGAATCGCCATCCCAGCGCCACAGCGTGGGCAGCGCGCCGACGGCCGGGGCAGACCGCCGCGCGGCAGCCACGCCCGCGAGCTGCGCCGCGTCCCAGCGGCCCAGCGCCACGGCGTTGGCCGCGGCTCGGCGCGTGAAGGCAAAATCCGTCACCGGGTCTTCCAGGCCGGGCCGAAAGGCGGTGGGGTGTTGGGCGGCCGAGGGCAGCGCGCCCAAGTCCGTCCCCAAGCCAGCGGCACCTGCCATCAGCAGCTCATGCGCGTTGGCGCCCTGCCCGTCCGCCACCTGCGCGATGCGCCAGTGCAGTCCCTCGGACGCCAGCAGCCGGGTGACGAAATGGAAGTCGCTCTCGCGGTACTGCGTGCAGTGGGCGCGGGCAGCCAGGGGCGGCACGCCCGCCACGCGCCAGCGCGCGCCGGGACAGGCGCCGAACACGTCGGCGACGATGGCCAGCACGTCGCGCTGCACGTAGACGCGGCTGTCCTGCCGCAGCGCCAGCGCATCCACCCAGCTGCCCAGCCCCAGGCGCCAGCGCATGAGGCGACCCACGGCGCCCGCGCACGCCGCCGTGCGGACGATGCCGTTCCACGTGCGCCGGCTCCCATCGGCCAGCTTCAACGCCAGGGTGAGCGGCTGCCCAAGCAGGCTCGCGGGACCGTTGGGCGCGGGCAGCGCCAGCACGTCCAGCTCGGCACTGAAACCCTGGTTCACCGCCTCGCGCAGCGTGGCGCGCACGGGCACCCAACGCGCAGCGGCGGGCAGCGACGGCGCCTGCAGGCGCAGCAGCCGCGTCTCGTCGCGCGGCAGGTTGAGCAGGCTGGCCATGCCGGGCTCAGCGCGGCGCGGGCGTCAGGCCGCCGCCTGGAATATCGGCACCGGAAAATATCAATACCGGACTGGAATTCAGGAAATCGCGCTGAAATTCGCGCGCACGACGGTATACGGCCATGGGTCCCCCGGGGAATCAATTGATCTTGGATATGTGCTCCGGCACCGCATACCGCTTTTGAAACTGCCCACCCTGCCGGCCGAAAATACGCCGCTCATCATCGACGGCTGATCTGCCGCGGGCGTCCAGGCGCCGTGCAGGGGCCAAGTTACGGGCGGCGCACGGGGCGCGCCATGGGTGATACCCCTCATTGGAGGGGGCGGCGACGGGGGTGAAATTCCATGCCTTCACCGCCGCTTCCGCGGCCCACGGAACCGGAAAACAAATTGCGCCGGAAATACCGCGCAAAGGGTTTACTGGGCCACGGGCCTTTCACAGTGGGCGCTTTCACAGGCCTGGGGGAAACCGCCATGCATGAATTGCTGCCGCATTACGAACGCGAGTTGGCGCTGCTGCAGCAGCAGGCCGAGGAATTCGCGCAGCGCCATCCGCACATCGCCGGGCGGCTGTCGGCCAGCGGCGAGCTGCTGCAGGACCCGCAGGTGCAGCACCTGCTGCAGTCCTTCGCGCTGCTGGCTGCGCGCGTGCATGCCCGACTGGACGACGACGTGCCGGAAATCACCCACCCGCTGCTGGAGCGGCTGGCGCCGCAGTGGCTGCGGCCCCTGCCCGGCTGCGCCATCGCGCGGCTGGACAACGACGTGGCCGGACGCGAAACCTCCATCGCCCAACGGCTGCCCGCCGGCACGGCGCTGCACAGCCTGTCGGCCGAGCCGGGCGGCGTGTGCCGCTTCACCACCACGGCCGAGGCGCAAGTGTTGCCCGTGCGCGTGGCGTCGGCCGCCTTCACCACCACGCCCAACATGCCACCGGGCTCGCCCGTGCCGCGGCACGCCTCGGCGCTGCTGTCGCTGCAGTTGGAGCTGACGTCGGCGGCGGGGTGCTGGGGGACGCTGGGCGTGTCCACGCTGCGGCTGCACCTGGGGGGCGAGCCGCGGCGCGCGGCCGTGCTGCGCGAGGCGCTCACGCGCCGCGTGTCCGCCACGCTGGTGCAGGTGCAGCCGCACGGCCCCTGGCAGCTCGACGCCTGCGCGCAGCCCGTGGCCGTGGGCCTGGCCGATGCCGAATCCCTCCTGGGCGCCAGGCCCGGCTGGCCCGCCGCGCAGCGGCTGCTGGCCGAGTGGTTCTGCTTTCCGGAGAAGTTCAACTTCCTGGACTTCCCGCTGCCCGTGGCGGCCTGGCGCAGCGAGCAGCGCACGCTGTGGCTGCACTTCGCGCTCACGGATCTGCACGAGGACGGCGAAGCGCTGCGGCGGCTGCGCGAGGTGTCGGCGGCCGACTTCCTGACCAACTGCGTACCGGTGGTCAACGCCTTTGAGGCCGCCGCCGAGGCGCACCCCCTGCCCGGCCACCCCAGCCGCTTCGCCTTGAGCCCCGCGGCGCAGCCGCCCGCGCTGGAGGTGCTGGCCGTCACCGGCGTGCGGCTGCAGGCGCGCAGCGCCGCGACGCGGGAGGGTGCCGCTGCTGCCGATGGCACCGCCGCGTCGTCCGCCGCCGGGAGCGACGGCGAGGGCTGGCCGTTGGAGCCCTGGTGCTCGCTGGGGCACGGCCTGGAGCCGGCCTGGACGCAGGAGGCGCGGCGGCTGCCCAGTGCCTGGCCCACGCCGGAAGGCGGGCTGTACTGGGTGGTGCGGCGCGAGCCGGCCACGCCCGCCAACCCGGCCGGGCTGGTGGTGGAGGTGGTGGACGAGGCCGGCGCCGCCGTGGACCTGCCCGCGGCGGTGCTCAAGCTGTCGCTGCACGCCGGCAACGGCGGGCATGCCGGGCGGCTGGTGGCCGGCCAGGCCCGCAGCGAGCTGGCTTGCGCGGGCGGCGGCCACTGGGACGCCATACGGCTGCTGCGCGAACCCACGCCGGTGCGCCGCGCGGCCCTGGGCGGGGGCATGGCGTGGCGGCTGCTGTCGCTGCTCACGCCGCGTCCGCTGTCGCCCTACGCGACGGGGCTGGAGGCGCTCAAGGACGCGCTGCGGCTGCTAGACCTCGCGTGCAGCCCGCGCACCGCGGAGCTGCTGGAGGGCCTCACCGCGCTGGACAGCCAGCCCGCCCAAGCCTGCATGGCCGACGCCTTCGGCCCCCGCATGCTGCGCGGCACGGCGCTGCGGCTGACCGTGCGGGAGGAGCACTTCACCGGCTGCGGCCTGCACCTGTTCGCGCAATTGCTCTCGCGCTGGTTCGCCCAATCCGCCCGCCGCGACAGCTTCATCCGGCTGCACCTCATCTCGGCGGACACGGGAGAGCTGCTGTTCAGTGGCCCGCCGCACAGCGGGGAGATGCCGCTGATCTGAGGCAAAGGCGTTTCGCTCCCTCTCCCGTCATGCCCGCGAAAGCGGGCATCCACCCCGACCGGGGTGCTGGCGCGCTGACGCTGGCCCTGGGCGATGCCGGTTGAAAGCCACACCCCGGTGTTCGTGGATGCCCGCTTTCGCGGGCATGACGAAGCAGTGGGCGAAGTCCTTTAGCTGACGGGATGACAAGTTCGGCATCGCTTTCCCCGGACAGCAGCGCGGCGCTCCCTCGTTCAGGGCAGGCGCTCCAGCGCCCGCTGGTACGTGGGCTGGTGCATCAGCTCGTCCCAGGGGAAAGGCGCGCCCTGCGGCAGCAGGGCCACGCGGCGGGCTTCGCTGTCGGGGTCGCCTTGCCACTGGCCGCGCTCCAGGGCGGCTTGCAGGCCGTCCAGTAACTCGTCCACCGCGGCGCCGCCGTTCAGGGACTGGTTGCACAGCAGCACCAGGTCGCAGCCGGCCGTCAGCGCCGCCACGGCCGCGTCGGTGTAGCCCACCACTTCGCCGTCCAGGCGCCGCGCGCCTTCCATGCTCAGGTCGTCGCTGAACACGGCGCCGGTGAAGCCGAGCCGGCCGCGCAGGATGTCCTGCAGCCACTTGGCCGAGAAGCCGGCCGGGCGCGCGTCCACCTTGGGGTAGACCACGTGCGCCGGCATCACCGAGGCCAGGCAGGTGGACAGCCATTCATACGGCTTAGCGTCGTCGCCCAGGATGGTTTTCAGGGAGCGCTTGTCCACCGGCACGTCCACGTGCGAGTCGGCCTTGGTGAAGCCGTGCCCGGGGAAATGCTTGCCGCAGCTCTGCATGCCCGCCAGCAGCAGGCCGTGCATGAGGCTCTTGGCGAGGACGGTGGCCACGCGCGCGTCGCGGTGGAAGGCGCGGTCGCCGATGACGGCGCTTTGCGCGTGGTCCAGGTCCAGCACGGGGGTGAAGCTGAAGTCCACGCCGCAGGCGCGCAGCTCGGACGCCAGCACGTAGCCGGCGGCGGTGGCGGCGTCGGTGGCCGTCATGGCGTCCTTCATCCACAGCTCGCCCAGGCGGGCCATGGGCGCAAGGTGCGTGAAACCGTCGGTCTTGAAGCGCTGGACGCGGCCGCCTTCGTGGTCCACGCAGATCAGCACGTCGGGCCGCAGGCTCTTGATCTCGGCCGTGAGCTCGGTGAGCTGGCGGCGGTTTTCCCAGTTGCGGGCGAACAGGATCAGGCCGCCGGTGAGCGGGTGCTGGAGACGGCGGCGGTCGGCGTCGTCCAGCGCCAGGCCGGCGATGTCGAGCACCACCGGGGCGTGCTGGTGTGCAGTCATGGGTGTTGCGGAATGGGCGGGGTGGTGGGTTGCGTTTCGACCACGACGAAGCTCACGGCGTAGTCGGTCTCGTCGCTCAAGGTCACGTGCGCCTGCCAGCCCCGAGACTGGAACCAGGCCGCCAGCGCGCCGTGGAGCTGGAGGTAGGGCTGGCCGCTGGCGTGGTTGAGGATTTCGCAGTCGCGCCAGCGCATGGGCATGTGCATGCCCAGGCCTATGGCCTTGGAAAAGGCTTCCTTGGCCGAGAAGCGGGTGGCCAGGTAGGCCACGCCGCGCGACTCGGCGCGCGCGCGGCGCGCGGCGAACACCTGCTGCTCGTTGGGCCCAAGCACGCGCTGCGGGAAACGGTCGCTCTTGCGGCCGAGCGTGGCGGCGATGCGCCGCACGTCGCAGACGTCGGTGCCTATGCCGACGATCATCGAGCCGGCACGGGGGCGAAGGCGCGCTGTATGCAGCGCTGGTAGTCGCGCACGGTCTCGGCGTAGCCCAGCTCCAGGGCGTCGGCGATGAGCGCGTGGCCTATGGAGACCTCGGCCACGCCCGGCACTTCGCGCAGGAAGCGGGTGAGGTTGTCGCGGTTCAGGTCGTGCCCGGCGTTGATGCCCAGGCCGGCGGCCAGCGCGGCCTCGGCGGCGCGGGCGTATTGGGCGAGCACGGCGTCCTCGTCGGCAGTGCCCCAGGCGCGGGCGTAGGCCTCGGTGTAGAGCTCCACGCGGTCGGCGCCGGCTTGGGCGGCGTAGGCCATGGCTTCAGGCACCGGGTCCATGAACAGGCTCACGCGCACGCCCAGCGCCTTGACGTGCCGGATCACGGGTTCCAGCCGCTCCAGGTCGGCCGGCAGGTTCCAGCCGTGGTCGGAGGTGAACTGCTCCACGTTGTCGGGGACGAAGGTGGCCTGGTGCGGACGCACGGCCTCGATGAAGCCGACGAGGTTGTGGAAGGGGTTGCCCTCGATGTTGTATTCGATCTGCGGCCAGCCCTTGAGCAGCTCGGCCAGGGCGTGGACGTCCTCGCCGCGGATGTGGCGCTCGTCCGGCCGCGGGTGCACGGTGATGCCCTGGGCGCCGGACTGCAGCACCAGCTCGGCCGCGCGCGTGACGCTGGGAATGCCCAGGTGGCGCGTGTTGCGCAGCAGCGCGACCTTGTTGAGGTTGACCGACAGCGCGGTGCGCGCGTCGCGCGCGGAGGATTCGGGAGCCACCAGGGGATTCATGGCGCGAGGGGTCCTGCTGGGAGGAGGAGGAAGGCGCGTCAGGCCGCGTTGGGCGAGACGTCCGTGAGCCGCTGCAGGTCGCGCATCACCTCGCGGGTGCGCAGCAGCGGGGACCCGAGATGATAGTGAAGCAGCGCGCGCAACTGCCCGCGCAGCGGCTGCAGCTCGGTGAGGCAGGCGGCCTGCAGCGCGCCCAGGTTGCCGGCGTCCAGCGCGGCCTGCACGCCGGCCCATGCCTGGCCGGAGAGCGCGGCTTCGGCGCCGGCAACGTCCACCAAGCCGGATTCGGCGCGCAGCGCGTAGCGCGCGCGCGGCTCGGTGGCCGTCAGGCGCAGCGTGACGTGGGCCAGGTCCGGCAGCAGGCCGATGGAGCGCAGCAGCAGCAGCTCGAAGGCGCGCAGCGCGGCCTGCGCGCGCAGCTCGTTGCCGCCGGAGAGCGCGGGCAGCGTGTCGGCGTAGACGTCGAAGAGCGCGGGGTGGGCGTCGTGGCGGGCGAGCAGCTTCATGAGCAGCTCGTTGAGGTAGAAGCCCGAGAACAGCGCCTCGCCGCTGAGCATGGGCGCGCCGCCGGCCCACTCGGCGCCGCGCAGGAGCTGCACCTCGGCCTCGGCGCTGCGGCCCAAGTGGACGTTCAGGCGCTGGAAAGGCAGCAGCACGGGGCGCAGCTGCGAGTACGGGCGCTTGGCGCCCTTGGCGACCACGGCCACGCGACCGTGCTCGCGGGTGAAGAGGTCCAGCACCAGGCTGGATTCGCTCCAGTCCCAGCGGTGCAGCACGTAGGCCGCCTGGGGCGGGGCTTTGCTCTTCACTCGTACCCGTAAGACCTCAGGTGCTCCTCGCTGTCGGCCCAACCGGAGCGCACCTTGACCCACAGCTCCAGGAAGACCTTGGCATCCATCAGCCGCTCCAGCTCCTGGCGCGCCTCGCTGCCGATGCGCTTGAGCACCTCGCCCTTGTCGCCGATGACCATGCCCTTGTGCGCATCGCGCTCCACGACGATGGTGGCGGCAATCCGCCGCAGCTTGCCCTCTTCCTCGAACTTGTCGATGACCACCGTGCAGCTGTAGGGCAGCTCGTCGCCGGTGAGGCGGAAGAGCTTTTCGCGGATGAGCTCGGCGGCCAGGAAGCGGTCGCTGCGGTCGGTGAGCGCGTCCTCCTCGTAGAACCAGGCCTGCTCCGGCAGGTAGGGCTTGACGATGTCCACGAGGCGCTTGACGTCGGCGTCCTTGCGGGCGGAGAGCGGGACGAACTCGGCGAAGTTGCGGCGCTCCTGCATGGACTTGAGCCAGGGCAGCATGTCGTTGCGGCGGTGCACGGCGTCGAGCTTGTTGGCGATGAGCAGCACGGGCTTGTCCTGCGGCAGCAGCGCCAGCACCTTGGCGTCGTCCAGGCCGAAGCGGCCGGCCTCCACCAGGAAGAGCACCACGTCCACGTCCGACAGCACGCCCTGCACGGTGCGGTTGAGGTTGCGGTTGAGCGCGGTGCTGTGCTTGGTCTGGAAGCCCGGCGTGTCCACGAACACGAACTGCGCGTCGCCCTCGGTGCGTATGCCGGTGATGCGGTGGCGCGTGGTCTGCGCCTTGCGCGAGGTGATGCTCACCTTCTGGCCCACCAGCGCGTTGAGCAGCGTGCTCTTGCCCACGTTGGGCCGGCCCACGATGGCCACCAGCCCGCAGCGCTGGCCGGCCACGCCGGTGGCGGCGGCGGACTTGCCGCCAAAAGCGGCGTCCAGGTCGACGGCGGGGCGCTCGTCGCCCTCGTCCTCGTCGCCCTCTTCGTCCTCGTACGCCTCTTCGTCGTCGCCGCCGAAGTCGGCGTGGGCCAGCGCGTCGTCGTCGTCCTCGGCGCCGGTGTCGGCGCCCTCCTCCTCGGCGCCGCTGGCGTCGGGGTCGGCGGCCAGACGGGCGGCTTCGGCTTGGGCAGCCGCGGCAGGGGCGGCCGCGTCGGCGGACGGGGTAGAGGGCACGGCGGCGGCGTCAGCGGGGGCCGCGGCGGTGGGGTCGGAGGCGTCGGGTTTGGAATTCACGGAAATGCTTCAGGAGCGCAGCGGGCCGCCGGGGCGGTCGCTGGACTTGAGGATGTCGAGCAGGCGCCGGGCGGCGTCCTGCTCGGCGGTACGGCGGGAGCGGCCTTCGCCGGGCTCGGCCAGGCCCAGGGCGGGCACGGCGCATTCGACCTCGAAGGTCTGGGCATGCGCCTGGCCGCGCGTGGCCACGATGCGGTAGACGGGCACGGCCAGGCGGCGCGCCTGCAGCCATTCCTGCAGCTCGGTCTTGGGGTCCTTGCTCCAGCCGTCCATCTCGGTGGAGGCGATGACCTCGCCGAAGAGGCGGCGCACCAGGGCCTGCGCGGGCTCGAAGCCGCCGTCCAGGAAGGCGGCGCCCAGGATGGCCTCCAGCGCGTCGGCCAGGATGGAGGGGCGCTGCGCGCCGCCGCCGCGGGCTTCGCCCTCGGACAGGCGCAGCACCTCCGGCAGGCCCAACTGCAGCGCCACGCGGTGCAGGCTGTCCTCGCGCACGAGGTGGGCGCGCACGCGGGTGAGGTCGCCCTCGTCCGAGCCGCTGAAGCGCTCGTACAGCAGCGCGGAGATGGTGATGCTCAGGACGGCATCGCCCAGGAATTCGAGCCGCTCGTTGTGGTCGGCGCCAAAGCTGCGGTGCGTGAGCGCGCGCTGCAGCAGCCGGGGCTGCGCGAAGCGGTAGCCCAGGCGTTGCTGCAGTGCATCGATTCGGTGGTCCATAGGCTTGAATGTGCGGGCAAGTGGCGCGCCTTCAACGCGAGCGGCCGTGGTACTTGATGAGCAGGTACACGGGGTGCACGAGCTCGATCTGCTTGTCGTAGGCAAAGCGGATGACGAGGTGGTCGCCGTCGCGCCGTATGTCCAGATCATCGCCGCGCAGCACGGAAATTTCCGGGTTGGCGGCGCGCTGCTTGTCAAAGTCGGCACGAATGTCGGCCGGATTGAGGCTGGTGCCCACCAGTTTCTCCACCGCGCGGCGCACCGCGTAGTACTGGTTCACCGAAGGCAGCACCCGCAGCGCGGCCACCACCAGCGCGGCCAGCAGCACAGCCCACAGCAGCAGCGTGATCAGCGACAGCCCGCGCTGCGGGCGAAGGCTGGGGGAAAAACTGCGGGAGAAGCTGCGGGAAAAAACGGACGGGCCCCTGGGGCGCGCGCCGCCCTGCCCGCGCCCCCAGAGCTGCGGTTGGGCGGCACGCGGCGGCTTCAATGGAAGGCGCCTATGCGGCTGAGGTTGCCGAAGTTCATCCACACGAAGAAGGCGCGGCCGACGATGTTCTCGTCCGGGACGAAGCCCCAGTAGCGGGAGTCCTGCGAGTTGTCGCGGTTGTCGCCCATCACGAAGTAGTGGCCGGCGGGCACCTTGCAGCTCACGCCTTCGGCGCTGTAGCGGCAGGCCGAGCTGTTGGGGAAGGCGTGGTTGCCGGGAATGAAGGCGGGGCGCTCGCGGTCGATGAGGATGCGGTGCTCCACCTCGCCGAGCTTCTCGCTGTACTGCTGCGCGTAGCGCAGGCTGTCTTCGTCGTAGAAGTCCGGCAGTTGCGAGGTGGGCACGGGCTGGCCGTTGATGGTGAGCTGCTTGTTGAGGTAGCTCACCTCGTCGCCGGGCAGGCCCACGACGCGCTTGATGTAGTCCACGCGCGGGTCCACGGGGTAGCGGAAGACGATGACGTCGCCGCGCGCGGGCTCGTGGTTGGCGACGACCTTCTTGTTGAGCACCGGCAGCCGCACGCCGTAGTGGTACTTGTTGACCAGGATGAGGTCGCCCACCAGCAGCGTCGGGATCATGGAGCCCGACGGGATCTTGAAGGGCTCGAAGAGGAAGCTGCGCAGGAAGAAGACGGCGACGATGACGGGGAAGAGCCCGGCCGTCCAGTCCAGCCACCAAGGTTGCGCCAGCACCTTGCGGCGGGCCTCGGTGACGTCGCCGTCCACCTTCTCGATGCCCATCTTGGCCAGCTCGGCGCGGCGCGAGGCGTCCTGCGCCTCCAGCTGCGCCGCGGCGGCTTCGCGCGCCGGGCGGAAGCGCAGCCGCTCGGCCAGCCAGTAGACCATGGTCACCAGCGTGAGGATGAACAGCAGCAGGGCGAAGTTGCCCATCCAGTAGCCCATGAACCAGCCGCCGAGATAGACGATCAGGGCCCCATACAGAACCGCGGTAATAGAGCTCATTCGTTGTGTCAGTCGTCCACCTGGAGAATGGCCAGGAACGCTTCCTGCGGCACCTCGACGGAGCCGATCTGCTTCATGCGTTTCTTGCCGGCCTTCTGCTTTTCAAGCAGTTTGCGCTTGCGGGTGATGTCGCCGCCGTAGCATTTTGCCAGCACGTTCTTGCGCAGCGCCTTGATGTTCTCGCGGGCGATGATGTTGGCGCCGATGGCGGCCTGGATGGCCACGTCGTACATCTGGCGCGGGATCTGCTCGCGCATCTTGGCCGCCACGGCGCGGCCGCGGTACTGGCTCTGCGAGCGGTGCACGATCATGGCCAGCGGGTCCACGCGGTCGCCGTTGATGAGGATGTCCACCTTCACCACGTCCGCGGCGCGATATTCCTTGAACTCGTAGTCCATGGACGCGTAGCCGCGCGACACGGACTTCAGCTTGTCGAAGAAGTCCAGCACGATCTCGGCCAGCGGCAGCTCGTAGGTGAGCATGACCTGGCGGCCGTGGTAGGCCATGTTGAGCTGCACGCCGCGCTTCTGGTTGGCCAGCGTCATGACGGGGCCCACGTAGTCCTGCGGCATGTACAGGTGCACGGTCACGATGGGCTCGCGGATCTCGCGGATGCGGCCCACGTCCGGCATCTTGCTGGGGTTCTCGACCTCGATGACCTCGCCGTCGCCCAGCTCCACCTCGTACACCACGCTGGGCGCGGTGGTCACCAGGTCCTGGTCGAACTCGCGCTCCAGGCGCTCCTGCACGATTTCCATGTGCAGCAGGCCCAGGAAGCCGCAGCGAAAGCCGAAGCCCAGCGCCTGCGAGACTTCCGGCTCGTAGCGCAGCGAGCTGTCGTTGAGCTTGAGCTTCTCCAGCGCGTCGCGGAGCTGGTCGTACTCGCTGGCTTCGCTGGGGTACAGGCCCGCGAACACCTGGGGCTGGATTTCCTTGAAGCCCGGCAGCGCCTCGGTGGCGGGGCCGGCGTTGTTGGGCAGCTTCTTTTCCAGGGTGACGGTGTCGCCCACCTTGGCCGCGGCCAGCTCCTTGATGCCGCAGATCACGAAGCCCACCTCGCCGGCGCGCAGCGCGTCGCGGTTCTCGCTCTTGGGCGTGAACACGCCCAGGTGCTCGACGCCGTAGACGGCGTTGGTGGCCATCATGCGGATGCGCTCGCCCTTGCCGATCTGGCCGTCCACCACGCGCACCAGCATCACGACGCCGACGTAGTTGTCGAACCAGGCGTCGATGATCATGGCCCGCGGCGGGCCGTCGGGGTCGCCCTTGGGCGGCGGCATGCGGGCGACGACGGCTTCGAGGATGTCGTCGATGCCCAGGCCGGTCTTGGCCGAGCAGGGAATGGCGTCGGCGGCGTCGATGCCGATGACGTCCTCGACCTCCTCCTTGGCGCGCTCGGGGTCGGCCTGCGGCAGGTCCATCTTGTTCAGGACGGGGATGACCTCCACGCCCAGGTCCAGCGCGGTGTAGCAGTTGGCCACCGTCTGGGCTTCCACGCCCTGGGAGGCGTCCACCACCAGCAGCGCACCCTCGCAGGCCGAAAGGGAACGGCTGACTTCGTAGGAGAAGTCCACGTGCCCCGGCGTGTCGATGAGGTTGAGGTTGTAGACCTTGCCGTCGCGCGCCTTGTATTGCAGCGCGGCGGTCTGCGCCTTGATGGTGATGCCGCGCTCGCGCTCGATGTCCATCGAGTCGAGCACCTGGGCCTCCATCTCGCGGTCGCTCAGGCCTCCACAGCGCTGGATGAGGCGATCGGCCAGCGTGCTCTTGCCGTGGTCGATGTGGGCAATGATGGAGAAATTGCGGATGTGGTCCATGCGAGCGGAATGCGAGGGGCCGAAGCCTTTGGGCGGCGTCAATCGCGGCCGCCGCGCAGTCGGCGCAGCATCGCCGCGGATCGGCCCGGCGACACGCCGCCGCGCGGGCGGCCTGTCGGGGTCAGGGGTCGGGGGTCAAAAAAAAGGCACGTCGAAACGGTGACGCGCCTTCCAACAAAACGTATGGCAACTGCTTGTTGGGCCTTCATTGTAGCCAAAAGCCCCCCGCCGGCCAGCCTCAAACCGTCACCGCAACAAGTCTTGAGGGCTTCTCCGGCAGTAATTTTCAACAGTTTATCCACATGCCTGCGGCGTCTCGGGCCTTGCACGGCAAGCCCTTGGCATCGCCCGGGCAAGCCGCCCCGGGAGCGGGCCGGCGCCGGCGGCCGGCCGGCGCTGTCGGGGCCCGCAGACGCCCCAGTGCGGCCCTCGGATATTGCGCATCACGAAAAGACCCGGCGCCCCAGTGGGGCGCCGGGTCTTGCGGAGCGTGCCGGGCGGCCGCTCAGCGGGCGCTGGCGCCGGGCCGGATGATGAGGAAGTTGGACTGCTCGCCGCGGCGCACCAGCACGGAGATGGGCTTGGAGCGGTCGGCCTTGTCCACCAGGGCACTGAACTGGCGGGCGCTGGTGATCTCGACGTTGTCCATGGCGAGGATGACGTCGCCCTCGCGCAGCCCGGCGCGGGCGGCGGCGCCGTCCGCGTTTTCCACACGCACGCCGCCGCGCACCTTGAGATCGCGGCGCTGGGCATCGCTGAGGTCGGACACCGACAGGCCGATGGGCGTGGCGCTGGTGGCGCGCGGGGCGCTTTCGGCCTGCGCGGCGCGGCGCGGCTTCTCCGGCTCGATCTCGGCCACCGTCACCGCCAGGTCGCGGTAGCCGCCGCGGCGGAACACCTGCAGCGTGGTGCGCGTGCCGGGCTTGGTGTTGCCGATGACGCGCGGCAGCTCGCCGGAGCGCTCCACGGTGCGGCCGTCCACTTTGGTGATGATGTCGCCGGCCTCTATGCCGGCCTTGTCCGCCGGGCTGCCGGCCTCGACGTTCTGCACCAGCGCGCCCACGGGCTTGCCCAGGCCTATGGACTCGGCCACCTCCTTGGTCACCGGCGCGATCTGCACGCCGATGCGCCCGCGCACGACGCGGCCGTTGGTGCGCAACTGGTCGGCCACGCGCATGGCCTCGTCGATGGGAATCGCGAACGAGATGCCCATGAAGCCGCCGGAGCGGCTGTAGATCTGCGAGTTGATGCCCACCACCTCGCCGCGCATGTTCAGCAGCGGGCCGCCGGAGTTGCCGGGGTTGATGGCGACGTCGGTCTGTATGAAGGGCAGGTAGTCGCCCGTGTCGCGCTGCTTGGCGCTGACGATGCCGGCGGTGACGGTGTTGTCCAGGCCGAAGGGCGAGCCAATGGCCACCACCCATTCGCCCACGCGCAGCCGGCCCACGTCGCCGATGCGCACGAAGGGCAGCCCAGTGGCGTCGATCTTGACCACAGCCACGTCGGTGCGGGTGTCGGCGCCGACGATGCGGGCCTTGAGCTCGCGCTTGTCGGTGAGGGTGACGATGACCTCGTCGGCGCCTTCCACCACGTGGGCGTTGGTCATGACGTAGCCGTCGGCGCTGAGGATGAAGCCCGAGCCCACGCCGCGCTGCTGGGGCTCGTCGCCGCTACCGCCGTTGCCGGGCGGGCCGCGGCGCGGGTCGGGCCGGCCGGGCATGGGAATGCCGAAGCGGCGGAAGAACTCCTCCAGGCTTTCGTCCATTTCCGGCGTACCGCGGCCGTTGCCGGCGCGCGCGCGCTCCAGGGTGCGGATGTTGACCACCGCGGGGCCGACGCGGTCCACGAGCTCGGTGAAGTCCGGCAGCACCTGCGCCTGCGCCGGCGCTTGGGCCGGACCTTGTTGAGCGCGCGCGGGCGCGGCCACGGCCACGCCCAAGCTCACGGCGGCCAGCGAGGCCAGCGCGACCCGGCGGGCCTGGTGGCCCAGCAATACGCCATCAACTCGCATGAAAATCCCTTGTGTGTTGAAGTGGTTTTACTTGGGGCCTTCCGGCCGGCGCACCAGCCCGGCCGCGAATTTCTGCAGTGTGGCCATGGGCACCTCGCCCACGACGGTGATCCACCAGGCGCCCTGGCGCTGCATCAGGGTATGGGTGGCGCCTATGGCAGTCTGCATGGGGCGCTGGTGCTCGCCGCGGTAGGGCTCAATGAACAGCGACACGTGCGTGAGCCCATCGGCATAGACGGTCTGCAGCGTTTCGCCGGCACCGCCCTCCTCGCCCGCGTCGTTGAGCACGCGCTTGACGCAACTGCGCTGCTCGAAGCCGGGCACCTCCGGCGCGCTCCAGCCTTCGGCCTCCAGCCGCGTGCGCGCCAGCGAGGTGCGCTGCACGCGGTAGCCCTCCAGCTTGCGCATGGGGCGCAGCACGCTCTCGGCCTGCGGCTTGACGCCCAGGGTGAGCTCGCTGAAGGCAGCGCTCTCCAGCACGCGGCCATCGGGGGCGATGAGGTCCACGCGCAGCGGCAGCGAGCTGTTGCTCTCCATCCACATGCGCTGGGCAAAGCGCAGGGCGTCGCGCGGCTGCAGCAAATACACGTCGGCTTCGTGGCCGGCGACGCGATCCTGCCCCTGCGGGCGCAGCTCGTAGCGCTCGAAGACACGCTCGTCCGGCCGCGCGCGCATGAGCACGGGCATGGTGGTGCCGGGCTCGCGCTGTTCGATCACGGCCACGCGGCGGTCAGCCCACAGGGTGAGCACCACGTCGTCATGGCGGAAAACGCGGCGCATCTGGCCGTCCAGCATCTCCATGCGCTCGTACTGGTGGCCGTTGTCGCCGAAGTGCGCCACGCGCGAGCTGCTGGCCGTACCGCCCACGCTGTGCACCAGCGTGCCCTGGAAATTGCGGTGCTGCGCCGCCTCGCGCAGCCGCTGCAGCCACGCGGCGTTGTCCGACGACGCCGCCCACAGCGGCGGCGCGAACAAAGCCAGCGCCGGCCACACCACCGCATGCACCCACTCCCGTCTGCGCATCGTCACGATCGGGTTCAGCGCTGGGCGGCGGCGTTGTGCACCGCCACCACCGGCGTGGCGAAGCTGCTGCCCCACTGCTTGTGCGCGGAGAGATAGCGGTCCAGCCGTGCGTCGCGCAGCAGCCGGTCATCGGCCTGGACCACGGGCGTGGCCTCCGGCGCACCGGCCACCGGCAGCGTGGTGCCGACCAGCGCCTGTGGCGCGCGCGGCGCCTGGGCCACCACCGCGCCGCCGCCGGGCGGCGGCAGCACGGTGTCCTGCAGCCGCGTGGCCACCAGCACGCCGCCCACGGCCATGGCGCCGGCGGCCACGGCCGAAGCGGCCCAGGCCCGGCGCGGCAGTCGCCAGCGGCGCTGCCCGCTCGGCGCGGCGGCGGCCACCGCCACGGGTTGAGGCGCCAGCAGCACGGGCTCGTCGGCCAGGCGTTCGCGCAGCCGCGACAGGAAAGCCGCGTCGTGCGCGGGGCGCTGCGCCAGGTCCTGCGAGCGCATCACGTCGCCTATGAGGTGGTAGCTGTGCCAGGCGGCGCGCAGCCGCGCGTCACCACGGCAGGCGTCGGCCAGCCGGGCGGCGGCCGCGGAGTCGAGCTCACCGTCCATCAGCGCCGACAGCGCCTGCTCGGGTTGCGATGGGTCGTGCCGGTCATCTGGCATTGGGCGCTCCATGCTTGTGCTCCAAGCCCTACCAGCGTTCGTCGCCGCGCGTGCCCAGCAAGGGGCGCAGGCGCTGCGCAATGGCCTCACGCGCGCGGAAAATGCGCGAGCGCACGGTGCCGATGGGGCAATTCATTACTTCCGCGATCTCTTCGTAACTCAGCCCCTCGATCTCCCGCAGCGTGATGGCCTGGCGCAGGTCTTCCGACAGGGCATCGATCGCAGCGTTGACCGTGGCGGCCACTTCCTTGCTGGCCAAAACCGCCTCTGGGGTCTCGCCGTCGCTTAGTTCGTTCTCGACGCGGGAAGTTTCCTCGCCGTCGTCCGACTGGTGCGCGTAGGCCGCCTCGGGGACCAGCGGATCGCGCTTGAGCTCCACCAGCGCCTTCTTGGCCGTGTTGACGGCGATGCGGTAGAGCCAGGTGTAGAAGGCGCTTTCGCCGCGGAACTGCGGCAGCGCACGGTAGGCGCGGATGAAGGTTTCCTGCGCGATGTCGGCCACAAGGTCGACGTCGCGCACCATGCGGCCTATGAGGCGCTCCACGCGGCGCTGGTACTTGATGACCAGCAGCTCGAAGGCGCGCTGATCCCCGCGCTTGACGCGTTCGATCAGCAGGGCATCGGCTTCGGCGCTCATGGGGGCGTCAATCGTGGCGCGGCGCTTGGGCCGCGGGTTCGGTGGTCGGGGGAGCATGCAGCGCGCAGCGCAGCGCATGCCAGTGGGGGGCGTGGCGTGATTGCGACAGTGCCAGCCAGCACGCGCCGCGGGCGGGCGGCGCGGGCAGCGGCGTGAAGCGCAACAGCAGCCACAGTCCCAGATCCAGCATGAGTTGTACCTTGCCCGGGCAGGGCTGGGCGGCGCCGTGCGGGCAGAGCCACCACTGCGCGCCGTCCCAGGCCAGGGCGCGCCCGGCGGGCGCGGCGCGGCGCCAGGGCAGGACCAGCGCCGGCAACGCGGCCAGCGCCGCGGCCCCGAACGCCTGCAACGGCGGCACCTTCAGCCACAGCGCCAGCCAGGCCGCGGGTACAGCCACCGCCACGGCGCACAAAAGGCAAAGGCCGACACGCCAGGGCGTGTCGGCCTCCAGGGTCAGGTGAACGGCCGGGGCCGTGTGCATTCAGCGGCGGCGTCGGACGCGGCAGGCGCGTCAAACGCGCTTGAACACCAGCGTGCCGTTGGTGCCGCCGAAGCCGAAGTTGTTTTTCACCGCCACGTCGATCTTCATCTCCCGCGCCGTGTTGGCGCAGTAGTCCAGGTCGCACTCCGGGTCCTGGTTGATGATGTTGATCGTCGGGGGCGACACCTGGTGATGCAGCGCCAGCACGGTGAACAGCGACTCCACGCCGCCGGCACCACCGAGCAGGTGGCCAGTCATGGACTTGGTGGAGTTCACAACCAGTTTCCCGGCGTGGTCACCAAAGGCCAGCTTGATGGCGTTGGTTTCGTTGAGGTCACCCAGCGGCGTGGACGTGCCGTGCGCATTGAGGTACTGCACCTCGTCGGCATTGACGCCGGCGTCGCGCAGCGCCGCGCGCATGGAGCGCTTTGGGCCATCCACGTTGGGCGCGGTCATGTGGAAGGCGTCCGCGCCCATGCCGAAGCCGATGAGCTCGGCGTAGATCTTGGCGCCGCGCTTCTTGGCGTGTTCGTACTCTTCGAGCACCAACACGCCGGCGCCCTCGCCCAGCACGAAGCCGTCGCGATCCTTGTCCCAGGGCCGCGAGGCGGTCTTGGGGTCGTCGTTGCGCGTGGACAGCGCGCGCGCCGCGGCAAAGCCGCCCACGCCCAGCGGCGAGACGGTGCTCTCGGCGCCGCCGGCCACCATCACGTCGGCTGCGTCAAGCTGGATCTGCCGCGCGGCTTCGCCAATGCAGTGCAGGCCCGTGGTGCAGGCGGTGACGACGGCCAGGTTGGGACCCGTGAATCCGAAGCGGATGGACACGTGGCCCGAGATCATGTTGATGATCGACGACGGAACGAAGAACGGCGAGATGCGGCGTGCGCCGCGGGCCCGGTATTCGTCCTGGGTCTGCTCGATCAGGGGCAGGCCGCCGATGCCCGACCCCACGATCACGCCGATGCGCTCGGCGCTTTCCTCGGTGAGCTCGCTGCCGGTGGGCAAGCCGGCGTCTTGCACGGCCTGAATGGACGCTGCCATCCCGTAATGGATGAACGTGTCCATGTGGCGAGCTTCCTTGCCGGGGATGTACTCCTCCACATTGAAGCCGCGCACCTCGCCGGCGAAGCGACAGGACAGCCCCGACGCGTCGAACTTCGTGATGTGGTCAATACCCGACTGGCCGGCGAGCAAGTTGGCCCAACCTTCGGCCACCGAGTTGCCGACCGGGCTGATCAACCCCAGCCCGGTAATGACGACGCGACGACGGCTCATGCTCCGTTCAGCCCTTGTTGTTCTTGACGGCGTAGTCGATCGCCAGTTGCACCGTGGTGATCTTCTCGGCGTCCTCGTCCGGAATCTCGATGCCGAACTCGTCTTCCAGCGCCATCACCAGCTCCACCGTGTCGAGCGAGTCCGCGCCCAAATCGGCCACGAAGGCCTTCTCGTTGGTCACTTCGGCCTCGGGCACGCCGAGTTGCTCGGCGATGATTTTCTTGACACGTGCTTCGATATCGCTCATTGACTCCTCCAGGAGGGAATTGCTCAAACGGCCCGGATTCTACGCGTCCGAGGGGGAGACCCCTTGACGCCCCGGTGGGCCAACTCGGTGCTACTTCTCAGGGCATCTCAATGCATGAACATGCCGCCATTGACATGCAGCTCGGAACCAGTGATGTAGCCGGCCTGCGGCGAGGCCAGGAAACACACCGCATCGGCGATTTCCTGCGGCTGCCCCAGACGGCCCAGCGGAATCTGCTGCAGCAGCGCGGTCTTTTGCGCCTCGGGCAGCACTTCGGTCATGTCGGTAGCGATGAAGCCGGGGGCCACGCAGTTCACCGTGACGCCGCGGCTGCCGAGCTCGCGCGCCAGCGCCCGCGTCATGCCCGCCACGCCGGCCTTGGCGGCGGCGTAGTTGGCCTGGCCCGGGTTGCCGGAGGCGCCCACCACGGAAGTGATGTTCACGATGCGGCCATATCGTTGCTTCATCATCGGACGCATCACGGCGCGGCTCATGCGAAACACTGCCTTGAGATTGGTGTCCAGCACCGCGTCCCAGTCGGCGTCCTTCATGCGCATGGCCAGCTGGTCGCGCGTGATGCCGGCGTTGTTGACCAGCACGTGCAGCGCGCCGTGGTCCTTGACGATGGCGTCTATGGCGGCATCGGCGCCGGCGGCGTCGGTGACGTCGAGCTTCAGGCCGCTGCAGCCGGCAAAAGCCGACAGCGCCTCGGTGATGGCTTGCGCGCCCGCATCGGTCGTGGCCGTGCCTATGACCTTCATGCCGGACTGCGCCAGCGCCAGCGCGATGGCGCGGCCGATGCCGCGCGAGGCGCCCGTCACGAGCGCGACTTGTTCGTTCAGAGCAGGAGCGCTCATGCCAGGAATCCCTTCACTTCGGCCAGCGAGGCCGGATCGAACAGCGCCGCGCCCTGCAGCTCGGCGTCGATGCGCTTGACCATGCCGGCCAGCACCTTGCCCGGGCCGCACTCGACCACGTGCGTGATGCCGCGGGCCTTGAGCGCCTGCACCACTTCCACCCAGCGCACCGGGCCGAAGGCCTGGCGGTAGAGTGCGTCGCGGATGGCGTTAGGCTCCACGGGCGCGGCCACGTCGATGTTGTTGACCACGGCAATGGCGGGCACGTTGAGCGTCACCGTCGCCAGCTTCTCGCGCAGCCGCTCGGCGGCGGGCTTCATCAGGCTGGAGTGGAACGGTGCGGACACGGGCAACGGCAACGCGCGCTTGGCGCCCTTGGCCTTGAGCACCTCGCAGCCCTTCTCGACGCCGGCCTTGGTGCCGGCGATCACGGTCTGCTTGGCGTCGTTGAAATTCACGGCCTCGACCACCTCGCCGCAGGCCGCGGCGGCCTCGGCGCAGCCCTCGCGCACGATCTGCGCGTCCAGGCCCAGGATGGCGGCCATGGCGCCGGTGCCCACGGGCACGGCCTCCTGCATGGCCTGCGCACGCAGCCGCACCAGCGGCAGCGCATCGGCCAGGCTCAGCGCGCCCGCGGCCACAAGCGCCGTGTACTCGCCCAGCGAGTGTCCGGCCAGCGCCTGCGGCTGCGCGCCGCCTTCGGCCAGCCAGGCGCGCCAGCAGGCGATGCCGGCCGTGAGCATGACGGGCTGGGTGTTGGTGGTGAGGTCCAGCTGCGCCTTCGGACCCTCCTGGATCAGGCGCGCCACGTCCTCGCCCAGCGCGGCCGAAGCCTCTTCAAGCGTGCTGCGCACGGCCGGATGGTCGCCCCAGGCGTCGAGCATGCCCACGGCCTGCGAGCCTTGGCCGGGAAAGACGAATGCGAACGTAGTCATCTCTGCTGAAACGGGAAAGTGGATGCCAATGGGCGGGCGCGGGCGCTGCTCTTTTCAGAAGTCCAGCAGGACGGCGCCCCAGGTGAAGCCGCCGCCCACGCCTTCGAGCATGAGCGTATCGCCACGCTTGATGCGGCCATCGCGCACGCCGGCGTCCAGCGCCAGCGGGATGGATGCCGCCGATGTGTTGCCCTGCTGGTCCACCGTGACGATGACCTTGTCGGCGGGCAGCTTGAGCTTGCGCGCCGTGCTTTGCATGATGCGGATGTTGGCCTGGTGCGGGATGAGCCAGTCGATGTCGGCCTCGGTGCGGCCGGCCTTGGCCAGCACTGAGTGCGCCACCTCGGCCAGCACGCTCACGGCCAGCTTGAACACCGCCTGGCCGTCCATCTTGAGCACCGGGTCACCAATGACCTGCCCTCCCGAAACCGTGCCCGGCGTGCACAGGATGTCGGCGTAGCGGCCGTCGGCATGCAGCTCGCTGGCCACGATGCCGGGCTTGTCGCTGGCTTCGAGCACCACGGCGCCGGCGCCGTCGCCAAACAGCACGCAGGTGGTGCGGTCGTTGAAGTCGAGGATGCGCGAGAACACTTCCGCGCCAATCACCAGCGCGCGCGAGGCGCTGCCGCAGCGGATCATGGCGTCGGCGATGGTCAGCCCGTAGACGAAGCCCGAGCACACGGCCTGCACGTCGAAAGCCGCACCGCCCGGAATGCCCAGCTTGCGCTGCACCATGCAGGCCACCGAGGGAAACACCATGTCCGGCGTGGACGTGGCGACGATGACCAGATCGATCTGCGCCGGCTGCACGCCGGCGGCCTCCATGGCCTGGCGTGCCGCCTGCGCCGCCAGGTCGCTGGAGTTGACGCCCGGGTCTGCGAAGTGGCGCGCCTTGATGCCGGTGCGCTCGACGATCCACTCGTCGGACGTTTCCAGGCCTCGCTCGGCCAGTTGTTGCACCAGGTCGGCATTGGTGAGCCGGCGCGGCGGCAGCACGCTGCCGGTGCCGGCAATGCGCGAGAGCGAGAAGCGGGATGCGTTGGAAGTCATGCAGCGTGAACCACCGGACCCGGCGCGGCCGCCTGCAGGGTACCGAGAATGCGATCGTGAACCCGGTCCAGCAGCCGGTTGCGGGCGGCATCATAGGCACGCGCCAGGGCGTTCTCGAAGGCGAAGGCGTCGGCCGAGCCGTGGCTCTTGAACACCAGCCCGCGCAACCCAAGCAGCGCCCCGCCGTTGTAGCGCCGGGGATCCACCCGCGCCTTGAAACGATTGAGCACGGGCAGCGCCGCCAGCGCGGCCAGCCGCGTGAAGACGTTGCGCGTGAATTCCTGACGTATGAAGTCGGCCATCATCGAGGCCAGGCCTTCGGAGGCCTTGAGCAGCACGTTGCCGACGAAGCCGTCGCACACCACGATGTCCGTGGTGCCTTTGAAGACGTCGTTGCCTTCGACGTTGCCATGGAAGTTGAGCTGCCCGGCGGCGGCGGCCGCGCGCAGCAGTTCGGCGGCCCGCTTGATGGTGTCGCTGCCCTTGATGGCTTCCTCGCCAATGTTGAGCAGCCCCACCGTGGGCTCTTCCTTGCCTTCCACCGCCGACACCAGCGCACTGCCCATGACGGCGAATTGCAGCAGGTGCTCGGCCGTGCAGTCCACGTTGGCGCCCAAGTCGAGCATGGTGGTGAAGCCGTCGCGCCGATTGGGCATGACCGTGGCGATGGCCGGGCGGTCTATGCCTTGCAGCGTCTTGAGCACGTAGCGCGCCACGGCCATCAGCGCGCCGGTGTTGCCGGCGGAGACGCAGGCGTCGGCGCGCGCGCTCTGGCCCTCGGCCGCCTTGAGCAGCGAAATGGCCACGCGCATGGACGAATCCTTCTTGCGCCTCAAGGCCACTTCCACCGGATCGTCCATGGTGACGACCTCGGTAGCCACCACCGGCGTGCAGCGCTCCCAGCCGCGCACCGCGGCCAGCGCCTGTTCGGTACCCACGAGCAACAGCTCAGCGTCCGGATGCTTGCGCAAAAACGACTGGCAGGCCGGCAGCGTGACGGCCGGCCCATGGTCGCCGCCCATGCAGTCGACGGCCAGACGCACCTTGGAAAGTGCAGCGTGAGACGAAGAGGACACGAGTGGATCCAGAAACGGCCTGCCCGCTGTGAACCGGCACAGGACAGACGGCAGCGCGGCAAGCGCAATGCCGCCCGGCGCGAAAACACCCGCAGACGCCATATGCGACCAGCGGACGAGCAGCATGAGGCTCAGGCAGGCGGAACCGGCAGCGCAGCGCCGGCCCTCAGATCACGCTCAGGCGTCGGACTTGGTGGCCAGCACCTTGCGCCCACGGTAGAAACCGTTGGGGCTGATGTGGTGACGCAGATGCACTTCACCGGTGGTGGGCTCGACCGCGGTGCCCGGCTGGGTCAGCGCATTGTGCGAGCGGTGCATGCCACGCTTGGAAGGGGACTTCTTGTTTTGTTGAACGGCCATGTTGGATTCTCCTGCGCTCTTGCCGAGCAGAACCTGCGCCGGCCGGAAAGCACCGGATCCGAGTGCAGCGACGGCCCCCACGCGACATGAAGCAGGCAGCGGGCACGGCGAAACAACTGCCGTGCAAAAAGGAAGAAGGCTCCTTGAAATGCCTTCTTCCCTGCTGCCCCGCCTCCCGGTTTGCGCAACCCAACCATCGGGCAGCGCCATGGGGCACCAATGAACGAAGCCCGCGAGTATAGCAGGCGAGCTTTCCCAGCCCAAGTGCCGGACTTTGCCGGCCGTCAAAAATCAGGCGTCGCTGCCATCGGAACCATTGCCGGAGCCCTGCGGGCGCCTGCGCAGCCGGGCCAATGCGGCAAAGGGATTTTCCCGCGCAGGCTCTTCCTCTTCCTCCGGCTCGGCCGGGACGGCCAGCGGCTGCGGGCACTGCTCGTGGCGCGGCACCAGCGGCATGTCCAGCAGTAGCTCGTCTTCCACCAGGGCGCGCAGGTTGAAGGCGCGCTCCAGTGCCAGCACGTCGTCCTCGCTTTCGCTGTCCAGCCGCGCGGCCTCGGCCTCGTCGCGCACGAAGCGCAGGCTGCGCTGCAGCGACAGCGGTACCGCCACGGGCTGCAAACAGCGCTGGCAATCGCGCCAGACCTGCGTGTGCGCCTCCAGGTGCAGCCAGCGCTCGGGCTCCAGCGACTTGGGCTTGCGCAGCTCGCCGCTGGCGGACCACTGCACGTCGCCGTCGGCCGCCGGCGCCTCGGCGGGCCAGCCATCCAGCAGCCGCTCGAACTGCGTCAGCGGCCAGCTTCCCTGCAGCGAGGCCTCGTCGGCAATGAAGTTTTCGAGGTCCAGGCGCAGGGGATCATGGGAACGGGCTTTCATCGCGGGCAGTTTAAGCGGGCACACAGCCCCTTCCGGGACGGATGGGACAATGCCGAGGATGAAGCCCTCGCTGATCCTTGCCTCCACTTCGCGCTACCGGCGCGAGCTGCTGCAGCGGCTGCGGCTGCCCTTTACGGTGCAGGCGCCGCACACCGATGAAACGCCGCTGCCGGGCGAAAGGCCGGCCGCGCTGGCCCTGCGCCTGGCGCTGGCCAAGGCCCAGGCGGTAGCGGCGGAGCATCCTGAAGCCATCGTCATCGGTTCGGACCAGGTCGCCGACCTGCATGGCGAGCCCATAGGCAAGCCCGGTGACTTCGAGCGTGCCGTTCAGCAATTGCGCCGCATGAGCGCGCAGCAGGTGGTGTTTCAAACCGCGGTGGCCGTTGTGCGGCTCGACACCGGCTTCGCGCAGGCGCTGCTGGCGCCCGTGACGGTGACGTTTCGCGCACTCTCCGACGCCGAGATCGAACGCTACCTGCACCTGGACCAGCCCTTTGACTGCGCCGGCAGCGCCAAGAGCGAAAGCCTCGGAGTGACACTGCTGCAGCGCATAGACTCCGACGACCCCACCGCGCTGGTCGGCCTGCCGCTGATGCGCACCTGCGAACTGCTGCGCCAGGCCGGCCTCGATCCGCTGGCCACTTGACCCCCGTGGCCGCCGCACACAGCCGACCACTCTCCCCTTCGACGAAAAGCCGCAAGCGCCGATGTCACAGCCCTTTTCTTACCGTCCCCTGTGTGGCGCTGCGGCGCTGCTGGCCTGCGCCGCGGCGCTACCCGCCCACGCCGGCCCGTCGCTGAGCCAAGCCTTGGCGCGCAATCAACAGATGCTGGAACGCGACGCCGCCCCAGAAGGCGGCTTCGCCGAAACGCTGCCCACGCCGCCCGACGGCGTGCTGCTGGCCGGCGGCAACAAGCTGCAAAAGCAGCCCAAATTCGTGGCCTCACCGCTGGGCACGCCCGGCAGCGGGCTGCGCCTGCTGCACACCTTCGGCGAATCCCAAGACGGCGCCGTGCTGCGCCTGGGCGTGCTGGGAAGCACCGGCGCAAGGCGCCAGTGGACGCTGGAAGGCACGGAAGCCGCCCTGCCGCTTGGACCCGGACAGCTCTACGCTTCGGTGCAGCGCCGGCATTGGGGCCCGGCCTGGAGCGGCAGCCTGATCCTCGACGCCGCTGCTCCTGCGGTGCCCGCACTGGGCTGGCGCAAGACGTCGAACACCCCCTTCGAGAGCCGCTGGCTGTCCTGGCTCGGCCCGTGGAACGCCGACGTGTTCTTCGGCGGACTGCAAGGCCACACCCAGCCGGCACATCCTTACCTCGTCGGCATGCGGCTGCAAGTGCAGCCCCTGCCGTCACTGCAGATCGGCGCCGCGCGCACCATGCAATGGGGCGGCCGCGGGCGCGACCAGAGCTTCAAGTCCATGGTCAACGGGCTGCTGGGCCGCGACAACCAGGACGCCAGCGACCAGCAACCCGGCAACCAGCTCGCCGCCATCGATGCTCGCTGGCACCACGCCTTAGGCAACGGACACCAGGTGGCCCTGTATGCCCAAATCACCGGCGAGGACGAGGCCGGCTACCGCCCGGCCAAGAACATGAAGCTTGCCGGCGCCGAATGGGCACTGCAGCGTGACGGGCGCAGCATGCGGCTGTTCGTCGAGCGCGCCGACACAGTCGCGGGCGTGCTGGGCGTGGCCTACCGCCACCACATCTACCTGCAGGGCTACACGCAGGACGGCGTGGTGCTGGGCTACCCCAGCGGCGGCGACACCAAGGTGACCACCGTGGGCGCGCTGCTGGATGCCGGCAGCGTCAGCGGCGAGATCGTGGCGTACCGGGGTGACGCCATCGCCTCCATTGCGCAGCGGCTGACGCCGGGCTCACTCAGCGGCATCAATGCCGCCGTGGCCTGGAGCCCGCGCAGCGGCCAGGCACTGGGCTTGTCGCTGTGGAGCGGCAAGGACGGCGCCGGGCGCGACAACGCTGCGCAACTGTGGTGGCAGACCACTTGGCGATGAAAGGCCACCTGCTGCTCATTCCCAGCCCGCTGGATTTTGGAACCGGCGGCACGGGTGAGGCCGGCGGTGCAGCCGTGCCCGATATCCGCCAGGTGCTGCCCATGGGCGCGCTGGAGGCTGCGGCCGGGCTGCGGCACTGGGTGGTGGAAAACGCTCGCACGGCGCGTGCCGTGCTCAAGCGCGTGAATGCCGTGGTGCCGCTGGCGGTACCGCTGCAGCAACTGCAGATCGCGGAGCTGCCGCGCCCGCCCAAGGGCCGCGCCGCTCAGCCGGCGGCCGACCTGCGACCGCTGCTGCAGCCGGCGCTGCAGGGACACGACATTGGCTTGATGTCCGAAGCCGGCATGCCGGCAGTGGCCGATCCGGGCGCCGCGCTGGTAGCCGCAGCCCATGGGTTGGACATCGCCGTGCGCCCCTTACCGGGGCCCAGCGCGCTGCTGCTGGCACTGGCGGCCAGTGGGCTGGACGGGCAGCGCTTCGCCTTCAACGGCTACCTGCCCGTGGACGCGGCTGAGCGCGCTGCCCGCATCCGCGAACTTGAAGGCCTTTCGCGCCGCGCCGTGCAGGCGCAACTGGTGATTGAAACGCCCTACCGCAACGAGCCTCTGCTCGCCGCGCTGCTGTCCACGCTGCAGGGCAGCACGCGGCTGTCGGTGAGCTGCGGGCTGACGCTGGCTGGCGGCTGGACGCGCAGCGACACCGTGGCACGCTGGCGCGCACAGCCGCGCACACTGCCGGCCGACGTGCCGGCAGTCTTCGTGTTCCAAGCTTGAGCCGGGGGCCGCGAGGCCCCGGCCGGTCAGGAGGCGGCCGACGCCGCGCTCTTCTTGGCGCCGAACAGCGCGGCAATCTTCTTGCGCGGCTTGTGGTGCAGCGCACCGGGCTGCACCACGCTGGGCGCGTCCTGCTCCCACGCCGGCGTGCCGGACATGGTGCTGGGCTCGTAGGGCCGGTCGAAGAAGGGGTCCGACGCCGGCGCGGAGTTGCGCCGCGGTGCGGCCGGGCGCTCGGCGCGCTCGAAGCGTTCGCGCTCCGGGCGGCGGAATTCGCCACGGTCGCCGCCGCCGGCAGGCGCCTCGCTGCGGCGCGGGGGGCGCCAGCGGTCGTCCTCCAGCTCCAGCGGCTCCAACTCCAGTTTCTTCTTGATGAGCTTTTCCACCTCGGCCACCAATCGCGCGTCCTCGCGCGTGACCAGCGTCACAGCCAGACCGGAGGCGCCAGCGCGGCCCGTGCGGCCGATGCGGTGCACGTAGTCCTCGGCGTTGAAAGGCACGTCGAAGTTGAAGACGGCCGGCAGGTCGGCGATGTCCAGGCCGCGGGCGGCCACGTCGGTGCACACCAGCACATCCACCTCGCCGCGCTTGAAGGCGTCCAGCGCCTTGAGCCGCTCGTCCTGCGACTTGTCGCCGTGCAGCGCATTGGTGCGCAGCCCGTCGCGTTCGAAGGAGCGCGCCAGCCGCGCGCAGCCCAGCTTGGAGTTGACGAAGACAATGGCCTGCTTGATGTCGCGATCGCGCAGCAGCTTGAGCACGGCGGCGCGCTTGTCGTCGGCGGACACGCTGTAGAAGCGCTGCTCGACCGTGGAGGCCGTGGCGTTGGGCCGCGCCACTTCCACCAGCACCGGCTCCTGCAGGTAGCTCTCGGCCAGGCGCTTGATCTCCGGCGAGAACGTGGCCGAGAACAGCAGCGTTTGCCGCGTCTTGGGCAGGTAGCTCAGGATGCGCTGCAGGTCGGGCAGGAAGCCGATGTCGAGCATGCGGTCGGCTTCGTCCAGCACCACGTACTCGACCTGGTTGAGCACCGCGTTGCGCGCCTCGATGTGGTCCAGCAGCCGCCCCGGCGTGGCGATGAGCACCTCCACGCCTGCCTTGAGCTCGGCCGTCTGGGGCTTCATGTCCACACCGCCAAACACCACGGCCGCGCGCAGCTTGGTGTGGCGCGAGTAAGCCTTGACGTTGTTGGCCACCTGGTCGGCCAGCTCGCGCGTGGGCGCCAGCACCAGCGCGCGCACCGGATGGCGCGCCGGCGACATGCTGCTGTTCTCGTGGCGCAGCATGCGCTGCAGCAGCGGAATGGAGAAGGCGGCGGTCTTGCCCGTGCCCGTTTGGGCCGCACCCATCACGTCACGGCCGGCCAGCACCACCGGAATGGCCTTGGCCTGTATAGGCGTCATGGTCGCGTAGCCCTGGTCGGCTACGGCGCGCAGCAGCTTGGCGTCGAGCGGCAGCGTGTCGAAGCAGGCTGCTGCGGCGGGAGTTTCGGTGTGCGCCTCAGTGGGGGCGTTGGGGGCGGCAGCCGGTGCCGCGGTTTGCGTGGGATCCATCATGTCGCGCGATTATCCCCGCTGCGGCCATGCCACGGCGGCGGCGGCGATGCAAGACCATCCAGCGCGGAGCCCTGAAACGCACGATACGCCAGTACAGCGTGACGTAGCTCACGCCGAACAGCACGATGAAACCCGCCAGCACCGCCGTGTTGTCCCACCACAACATCGCCGGGACGACGGAAAGCATGCACAGCAGCCACAGGTAAGGCGCCGTCATGGAATTGCGCCGGGTGAGCTCGCGTGCGGTGCGCTCGCCCGCGGCCCAGCGCAGCAGCCTGCGGTAGATCAGGCTGTGCAGGTGTGCGCCGTCGGGCATGCCCACCGGGCGCCCCTGCAGCCACTTGCGCCGGTACATGGAGAACACTGTCTCGAACACCGGGTAGATGACCAGCATCAGCGGGAACATCGGCGACACCTCGGGGTTGCGCGCCAGCAGCAGGATGGACAGCTCCGAAAGGTAAAAGCCCAGGAAGTACGCCCCGCCGTCGCCCAGGAACACCAGCCCGGCCGGGAAGTTCCAGACAAAAAAGCCCAGCACCGCGCCCACGCCCACCAGCGCCATCACCGCCACGAGACGGTCATCCACGGCGAAGCCGACGTAGGCCAGGCTGCCCAGCATCATCAGCACGCACATCGATGACAGGCCGTTGAAGCCATCGATCAGGTTGACGGCATTGGCAATGCCAGCCACAGCCAGCACCGTCAGCAGCAAGGCGCCGATGGAGAACGACACCACCCAGTCCAGGCCCGGGATGTCGGTGCGGCGGATGAGCGCGTCCAGCAGCCAGCCCGCCAGCAGGGCCGACACCGCGGTGAACAACAGCCGCTGGCGCGGGCTCACGCGCTTGGTGATGTCTTCGGTGATGCCCGCGCCAAACGCCGGCAAGGCACAGGCCAGCAGCAGCAATCCCGTATCGCCCACGCTCCGGTCCTGCCACCACAGCGACAGCGCACCAGCCACCACCGCGCACACGATGCCCAGCCCGCCCACGCGGGGCACAGGCCGGGCGTGGAACTTCTGCGGCCCTTCGCCGTGGTCATTGACCAAGTGCGCATGCGTATGCGCCAGGCGCACGACGCCCATCGTCAAAAGAAATGCCACGACAAATGCGGTGAACAGCAGACTCATCCACTCATTATCACAGGCTGCTGCAACGCAACAAAGATTGAGCAGGGTCTGCGGCGACGGCTGGCGTCACCAGCCGCACCGCTAGAATCCCCTTACACATCGTGCAATTGCACGCGCCGCAGCACCCCCATTCCATTGAGCCCCGGGCCGCGCATCGGCCCTGGACTGCGCCTGCTCCAACGCCAATGAGATCCTCCCCCCGCCCACCCTCCATTGCCTGCCACCGTGCTCTGCGCGTGGGCAGCCTGCGCAAGACTGTCGGCGCAGCGCTGCTGGCGCTGACCGGTGCGGTACAGGTCTGCGCGCAGACCCAGTCCACCGCCGACTCCGCCACTACAGGTCCTATCCGGCTGCGCCAGCCGCTGACCAGCGGCTCCAGCAACAGCAACAGCAACAGCGGCAACATAGACGCCGCGCAACTGCTGCAGCAGCAGGCGGCCGGGGCCAGCGCCCCGGCGGCGGGCATGGCGTCGGCGCAGCCGACCACTCCGGCACCCTACAAGCCCAGCGAGTTCGAGCTGTTCGTGCAGCAGCGCGCGGGCGTGGCCGAACTGGGAGAAGGCGCCGATGCGCTCGTGGTGCGCCGCCTGGGTGCCGAGCTGCTCACGCGAGCCGACGACCCTGACAGTGCCGACTACAACCCGCAAATTCCGCCGGACTACCTCGTCAAGAGTGGCGACGAGATCGTGGTCACGCTTTGGGGCTCAGTGGACGCGGACGTGCGCCTGGTCGTGGACCGCAGTGGCCGCGTGAGCATCCCGCGCGTGGGCCCGGTGCTGGTGGCCGGCGTGCGCTACGCGGACTTGCCCGACGTGATTCGCCGCCGCGTGGGCCAAGTGTTCCGCAACTTCGAGCTCAGCGTCTCGCTGGGGCAACTGCGCGGCGTGCGCGTGTACGTCACGGGTTTTGTGACCCGCCCGGGCGCCTACAGCGTCAGCAGCCTCTCCAACGTGCTCAGTGCGCTGCTGCGAGCCGGCGGGCCTTCAGCCGCGGGCAGCATGCGCAACGTCACCGTGCAGCGCGGCCGCCAGACGGTGGCGCGGCTGGACCTCTACGACTTCCTGCTCAAGGGCGACCGCGGCGCGGACATGCTGGTGCAGCCCGAGGATGTGATCAACGTCGGTCCGGTAGGCGCACAGGTCGGCGTGATCGGCAGCGTCAACCGGCCTTCCATCCTGGAAATCAAGCCCGGCGAAACGGTGGACGACGCGCTGCGCATGGTGGGCGGTTTCACGACCGTGGCCGACCGCAGCCGGCTGGCCGTGGAGCGGCTGGAGCAGCGCAGCGGCGAGCGCATCGCCGAGCTGCCGTTGCCCATCAGCGCACGGCTGCCCTTGAGCGGCGGCGACGTGCTGCGGGCCTTCAGTGCCGTGGAGTCGCAGCTGTCGGTGCAAAAGCAGAACAAGCGCGTCATCATCGAAGGCGAAGTGCTGCGTCCCGGCGAGTACGTGCTGCCCCCGGGCAGCTCCATAGGCGATGCGCTGCGCGCCGCCGGCGGCTTGAGCCCCTCGGCCTACGTCTTCGGCACCCAGTTCACCCGGCAAAGCGTACAGCGCACGCAGCAGGAAAATTACGAGCGTGCGCTGCGCGACCTGGAAACCGACCTCTCGCGCAACAACGCTACCCAGCGCACCACCTCTACCCAGGAAGTGGAGGCGCAGAGCGCTCGCACCGTAGCCACGTCGCAACTCATCACGCGGCTGCGCGCGGTCAAGCCCAACGGCCGCATCGTCCTGCAAACTCCACCTGAGAGTGCCACGTTGCCGGACATGCCGCTGGAGGATGGCGACCGCATCACCATCCCCACACGCGGCAGCACGGTGGGCGTGTTCGGCAGCGTCTTCAACGCGGGCAGCTTCGTCTGGAGCGGCCAGCGCAGCATTGACGACTACCTGCGCCAGGCGGGCGGCCCAACACGCGGCGCCGACCGTGGCAGTGTGTTCGTCATCCGCGCCAACGGCAGCGTGGTCAGCGCGCTGCAGGACGGCGGCTCCTGGTTCAGCCGCAGCCACGGCATGAACAACATCGCCGCGCTGCCGGGCGACACCATCTTCGTGCCCGAGGAAATGAACAAGACCACCTTCGCCCAGTCCGCCCGCGACTGGACGCAGATCATTTATCAGCTCGGCTTGGGCGCGGCTGCCATCAAAGTGTTGCGTGACTGATATGCGAGACGACATGAGAGCCGACGAGGCCGCCTACGCGAACGAGGACGATGAGGGCCTGGGCCTACTGGACCTGGCTTTGCCACTGGCACAGAGCCTCAAGCAGCTCGTCGTCGGCCCATTGCTTGCCGGGGTATTGGCCTTGGGCGCGGCTTTCCTCATCACGCCGATGTACACGGCCAAGACCGTCATCATCCCGCCAACGCAGTCTCAAGGCGGTGCGGCCGCAGCGCTGAGCTCGCTTGGCGCACTGGCCAACCTGGCCGGCGCCTCGGTGGGCAGCGTGAAGAATCCCGCCGACCAGTATGTCGGCCTGCTGCAAAGCGCCACAGTGGCCGACCGCATCATCGACCGCTTCAAGCTCGTGGAGGTATACGACGTCAAATACCGCGAGGACGCACGTAAGGTGCTCTCCAACGTCGTGCATGCCACGGTGGGCAAAAAGGACGGCCTGATCACCGTGGAGGTGGACGACCACGACGCACAGCGCGCGGCCGAAATCGCCAACCAACTCGTGGCCGAGCTTCGCTCGCTTTCTTCCGGGTTGGCGTTGTCCGAGGCGCAACAGCGGCGAGCTTTTTTTGAGGACCAGCTCAAACAAACCCGGGATAACCTCATCGCAGCCCAAAAGGCACTGGAGACCAGCGGCTTCAATCAGGGCGCGATCAAGGCTGAACCCCAGGCCGCAGCCGAAGGCTACGCCGCGCTGCTGGCGGAGATCACGGCCGGCGAAGTGCGGCTGCAGGCCTTGCGCCGCAGCTTGGCGGACAACGCACCAGAAGTACAGCAGACGCTGGCACGTCTGTCGGCTCTGCGAGGCCAGCTCAGCCGCCTGGAGGCCAGCACGCCGCGCGGCGGCGATGCCGACTACGTGAGCAAGTACCGCGAATTCAAGTATCAGGAAACGCTCTTTGATCTCATGGCTAAACAGTTCGAGATGGCTCGGCTGGATGAAAGCCACGAGGGCGCCTTGATACAAGTGGTTGACCCGGCAACGCCACCAGAGAGAAAGAGCGCTCCCAAGCGGGCGTTCATTGCAATTGCCGCCACCCTGGCAACGCTGCTGCTCATGGCAAGCTTCCTGATCGTGCGCCACGCTTGGCGTCGTTCGGTTAGCGATCCCGCCAAGGCAGAAAAAATCAATCAACTTCGCACCGCGTTGCGTCGCTCGTAAGCGACGCCACTTCCTTACCCCGACCTATCCCAAGCAAGCATGACGATCCTGGTCACCGGCGGCGCCGGCTTCATCGGCAGCAACTTCGTGCTCGACTGGATTGCTCAAGTGGGCGAGCCCGTCGTCAACCTCGACGCGCTGACCTACGCGGGCAACCTGCGCAACCTGGCCTCGCTGCAGGGCGATGCGCGCCACGTGTTCGTGCACGGCGACATCTGCGACCGTGCGCTGGTGGACAAGCTGCTGGCCGAGCACCGCCCGCGCGCGGTGGTGCACTTCGCCGCCGAGAGCCACGTGGATCGCAGCATCCACGGCCCCGGCGCCTTCATGCGCACCAACGTTGAGGGCACCTTCACGCTGCTGGAGGCCGCGCGCGCGCACTGGGGCGCGCTGCAGGGCGACGAGAAGAGCGGCTTTCGCTTCCTGCACGTCTCCACCGACGAGGTGTACGGCAGCCTCAAGCCCGGCGCCCCGGCCTTCACGGAGGAGCACCCCTACGAGCCCAACAGCCCCTACTCAGCCAGCAAGGCCGCCAGCGACCACCTCGTGCGCGCCTGGCACCACACTTACGGGCTGCCGGTGCTCACCACCAACTGCTCCAACAACTACGGCCCCTATCACTTCCCCGAGAAGCTGATCCCGCTGATGATCGTCAACGCCCTGGCGGGCAAGCCGCTGCCGGTGTACGGCGACGGGCAGCAGATCCGCGACTGGCTCTACGTGCGCGACCACTGCAGCGGCATTCGCGCGGTACTGGCCGGCGGTCGCCTGGGCGAGACCTACAACATCGGCGGCTGGAACGAGCAGGCCAACATCGACATCGTGCACAAGGTCTGCGGCCTGCTCGACGAGCTGCGCCCCGACCCCGCCGGCCCCTACGCGCGGCTCATCACGCACGTCACCGACCGCCCCGGCCACGACCGCCGCTACGCCATCGACGCGCGCAAGCTCGAGCGCGAGCTGGGCTGGCGCCCGGCCGAGACCTTCGACAGCGGCATACGCAAGACGGTGCAGTGGTACCTGGACCACGCCGACTGGGTGGCCGAGGTGCAAAGCGGCGCCTACCGCGATTGGCTGTCCACCAATTACGCCGCGCGCTGACAAGACGAAGACGACGAACCGGAGAGAGCGGCCATGAGGATTCTGCTGTTGGGCAAGAGCGGCCAGGTGGGCTGGGAGCTGCAGCGCGCCCTGGCCCCGCTGGGCGAGGTGGTGGCACTGGACCACGAGGGCGCGCCGGGACTGTGCGGCGACTTCCGCGACCCCGAGGGCGTGGCCGCCACGGTGCGCGCACTGCGCCCGCAGGCCATCGTCAATGCCGCGGCCCACACCGCCGTGGACAAGGCCGAAAGCGAGCCGGAGCTGGTACGGCTGCTCAATGCCGCCACACCCGGCGCCATCGCGCGCGAGGCTGCCGCGCTGGGCGCCTGGCTGCTGCACTACAGCACCGACTACGTCTTTGATGGCAGCGGCCACGCGCCGCGCGACGAGAACGCGCCCACCGCGCCCTTGAGCGTCTACGGCCGCACCAAGCTCGAAGGCGAGCAGCTCGTGCGCGACAGCGGCTGCCCTCACCTCATCCTGCGCACGAGCTGGGTCTACGCCGCGCGCGGCGGCAACTTCGCCCGCACCATGCTGCGCCTGGCCGCCGAGCGCGAGGCGCTCAACGTCATTGACGACCAGATCGGCGCGCCCACCGGCGCGGACTTCCTGGCCGACGTGGCCGCGCACGCCTTGCGCGCGGCCCTGGCCAACCCGCAGCTCGCCGGCACCTACCACGCCGTGGCCGGCGGCGAAACGAGCTGGCACGGCTACGCCCGCTTCGTCATCGACTGGGCGCGCAAGCACGGATTGCCGGTGAAGGTCGCCGCGGATGCGCTGCGCCCCATTGCCACCAGCGACTACCCGACGCCCGCGCGCCGCCCGCTGAACTCGCGGCTGAGCACGGCCAAGCTGCAGGCAGCCTTCGGCCTGGTGCCGCCGCCCTGGCAGCTGGGCGTGCAGCGCATGCTCACCGAGGCGTTCGCCTGAAAAATGAAGTGCGGGGCCTGGGGCCCCTGGAGAGAGAAGGCATGACATCCGAGATCCAGCGCAAGGGCATCATCCTGGCCGGCGGCTCCGGCACGCGGCTGCACCCGGCCACCCTGTCCATCAGCAAGCAACTGCTGCCGGTGTATGACAAGCCCATGGTGTACTACCCGCTGACCACGCTGATGCTCGCCGGGATGCGCGACATCCTGCTCATCAGCACGCCGCAGGACGTGCCGCGCTTCCAGGCGTTGCTGGGCGACGGCAGCCAGTGGGGCATCAACCTGAGCTACTGCGTGCAGCCCAGCCCCGACGGCCTGGCGCAGGCCTTCATCTTGGGCCGCGACTTCGTCGGCGGCGCTCCCAGCGCGCTGGTGCTGGGCGACAACATCTTCTACGGCCACGACTTCTACAGCCTGCTACAGCGCGCCTCGCTGCGTACCGAGGGCGCGTCGGTCTTCGCCTACCACGTCAACGACCCCGAGCGCTACGGCGTGGTGGAGTTCGACCAGCGCCAGCGCGCGCTGAGCATCGAGGAAAAGCCCGCTGCGCCCAAGAGCAACTACGCCGTCACGGGGCTGTACTTCTACGACAACCGCGTGTGCGACATCGCCGCGGGCATCCAGCCCAGCCCGCGCGGGGAGCTGGAGATCACCGACGTCAACGCTGCCTACCTGCGCGAAGGGCTGCTGGACGTGGAGATCATGGGCCGCGGCTACGCGTGGCTGGACACCGGCACGCACGACAGCCTGCTCGAAGCCGGCCAGTTCATCGCCACGCTGGAAAAGCGCCAAGGCCTCAAGGTGGCCTGCCCCGAGGAGATCGCCTGGCGCGCGGGCTGGATAGACGCCGCGCAACTGGAGCGGCTGGCCAAGCCCATGCTCAAGAACGGCTATGGGCAGTACCTGATGAAGCTGCTGCGCGAAACCACCTTCTGACACGGCATTTTTTCGCCAAGGCAAGCACATGAACGTCATCAAGACTGCGCTGGAAGGCGTGCTCATCCTGGAGCCCAAGGTGTTCGGCGACGAGCGCGGCTTTTTCATGGAAAGCTTCAACCAGCGCGCCTTCGACGAGGCCGTGGGCCACCACGTCGACTTCGTGCAGGACAACCACTCGCGCTCCTCGCGCGGCGTGCTGCGCGGGCTGCACTTCCAGCTGCCGCCGCACGCGCAGGGCAAGCTCGTGCGCGTGACGCAGGGCAGCGTCTTCGACGTGGCCGTGGACATGCGCAAGAGCAGCCCGACCTTCGGCCGCTGGGTGGGCGTGGAGCTCACGGGCACCAACCACCGCCAGTTCTGGATTCCGCCGGGCTTTGCCCACGGCTTCGTGGTCACCAGCGACAGCGCCGACTTCCTCTACAAGACCACCGACTACTACGCACCGCAGGCCGAGGGCGCGCTGCGCTGGGACGACCCCACGGTGGGCGTGCAGTGGCCGCTGCAGGACTTGACGCCGCTGCTGTCGCCCAAGGACGCGCAGGCGCCGCTGCTGGCCGACGCGCGACACTTCGACTGACCACCCCGGCAAAGAGCTGCCGACCGAACCTGTCCTTCAGCTTGCAGCCTGTCAGGGATTGCTCGTAATCCCCTTGTAAAATCGCGTGTTCAGCAGTTGAACACACCATGCCCAGCACCAGCAACACCGAAGAAAGACTCGATGCCGCAAGGCTGGAGTTGCTTCGGCTGTTGGAGCAAGAGCCCGCGATGTCGCAGCGCCAGCTCTCGCAGACTTTGGGCCTGAGCCTGGGCAAGACGCACTATCTGCTGCACGCGCTGCTGGACATGGGGCTGCTGAAAGTCCGCAACTTTCAGCGCAGCGACCGCAAGCTGGCTTATGCCTACGTGCTCACGCCCAGCGGGCTGCGCGAGAAGCTGCGGCTCACGCGCACCTTTCTCGCGCGCAAGGAAGAGGAATTCGAGACGCTGCGCTACACCATTGCCACGCTGCGCCGGGAACTGGGCGCCGTGGACACGCGCGACGAAAACCGCGCACGGCAAGGCGGCAAGCCATGAGCACGGCAGCGGCGCGCCCGGCCCATTCAAGATGCGCGCGCAACATCGGGCAAGAACGGCGGCGCACCGCCTGACACGAAGGAAGAACACGACATGAAGCGAGTATTGGTCACCGGCGCGGACGGTTTCATTGGCTCCCACCTGGTGGAGCTGCTGGTGCGCGAGGGCCTGGAGGTCAAGGCGCTGTCGCAATACAACTCCTTCAACCACTGGGGCTGGCTGGAGGACATCGACTGCCTCTCCAGCGTGGAGGTGCTCAACGGCGACGTGCGCGACCCCCATTACTGCAAGCACATCACCAAGGGCGTGGACGCGGTGTTCCACCTGGCCGCGCTCATCGCCATTCCCTACTCCTACGTCGCGCCCGACAGCTACGTGGACACCAACGTCAAGGGCACGCTCAACATCTGCCAGGCCGCGCTGGACAACGGCGTGCAGCGCGTCATCCACACCTCCACCAGCGAGGTGTACGGCACGGCGCGCTACGTGCCCATAGACGAGAAGCACCCGCTGCAGCCGCAGTCGCCCTACAGCGCCTCCAAGATAGGCGCCGACGCCATGGCGATGAGCTTTCACAGCGCCTTCAACCTGCCGCTGACGGTGGCACGGCCCTTCAACACCTACGGCCCCCGCCAGTCCGCGCGCGCGGTGATTCCCACCATCATCAGCCAGATCGCCAGCGGCATGCGGCAGATCAAGCTCGGCGACGTCACGCCCACGCGCGACTTCAACTACGTCAGCGACACCTGCCGCGGCTTCCTGGCGCTGGCGCGCTGCGAACAGGCCGTGGGCGAGGTGGTCAACATCGGCTCCAATTTCGAGATCTCGGTGGGCGACACGCTTAATCTCATCCGCGAGCTCATGGGCAGCGACGTGGAGTTCGTGTTCGACGCGCAGCGCGCGCGCCCCGAGAAGTCCGAGGTGTTCCGGCTGTGGTGCGACAACACCAAGATCCGCGAGCTCACCGGCTTCGAGCCGCAGGTGGACATCCGCGAGGGCCTGCGCCGCACCGTCGAGTGGTTCACCCGCGCCGAGAACCTGGCCCGCTACAAGGCCAACATCTACAACGTGTGATGGGAGTGCCGTCGCATGTTTGACGCCCTCATCCGCTTCGTGCGCGAGCAGTACGCCACGAACGACTTCATCCCGCTGCACGCCCCGGTGTTCCCGGGGCGCGAGCGCGACTACGTGCTCGACACGCTGGAGTCCACCTTCGTCTCCAGCGTGGGCGCCTACGTGGACCGTTTCGAGCAGGAGATGGCGCGCTACACCGGCAGTGCGCGCGCCGTGGCCGTGGCCAACGGCACGGCGGCGCTGCACGTGGCGCTGCTGCTGGCCGGGGTGCGGCCAGGCGAGCTGGTGGTGACGCAGTCGCTGACCTTCGTGGCCACCTGCAACGCCATCGCCTACTGCCATGCCGAGCCCGTGTTCGTGGACGTGGAGCGCGCCACGCTGGGCATGTCGCCCGCGGCGCTGCAGCAGTGGCTGCAGGACAACACCGAGATCGACGCCGAGGGCCTGTGCCGCACGCGCGGCCCCGACGCCCGCGTGGTGCGCGCCTGCGTGCCCATGCATACCTTCGGCCACCCGGCGGACCTCGACGGGCTGATGGAGGTTTGCCGGCGCTGGAACCTGGTGCTGGTGGAGGACGCCGCCGAGTCGCTGGGCAGCCTCTACCACGGCCGCCACACCGGCACCTTCGGCCGCCTGGGCACGCAAAGCTTCAACGGCAACAAGATCATCACCACCGGCGGCGGCGGCATGGTGCTCACCGGCGACGAGGCGCTGGGCGCACGCGCCAAGCACCTCACCACCACTGCCAAGCAACCTCACCCCTACGAGTTCTTCCACGACGAGGTGGGCTTCAACTACCGGCTGCCCAACCTCAACGCGGCGCTGGGCTGCGCGCAGCTGGAACACATCGAGGACTTCGTGGCCGCCAAGCGGTTGCTGGCGCAGCGCTATGCCGAGCTGCTGCGCGGCAGCGCGCTGGAGTTCGTGCACGAGCCCACGGGCTGCCGCTCCAACTACTGGCTCAACGCCGTGGTGTGCGACAGCCGCGAGCAGCGCGACGCGCTGCTCAAGGCCACCAACGATGCGGGCGTGATGACGCGCCCCATCTGGCAGCTCATGAACCGGCTGCCCGCGTTCGCGCACTGCCGCCGCGGCGACCTCTCCACCGCCGAGTGGCTGGAGGCGCGCGTGGTGAACCTGCCCAGCTCAGTGATCGGAGGTTGACGATGCAAACCACCACCCTGGCCAGCAAGACCGAGCTGGCCAAACACGAAGCCGCCATAGAAGCGCTGTTTGGCGAGTGCTTTGGCGACCGGCTGTCGCTGGCGCTGTGGCGTTGGGCCTATCTCGACAACCCCCATGGCGAGCCTTATGTCTCGCTGTGCTACGACGCGGACCGCCTGGTGGCCCACTACGCCATGATTCCCATGCCGCTGTCGTCGGCCGGCGGCAGGCTCAACGCGTACCTGTCCATGACCACCATGGTGGCGGCCTCGCACCGCCAGCATGGCCTGTTCGTCAAGCTGGCCGAAGCCACCTACGAGCGCGCCCGCGCCGATGGTGTCGATTTCGTCATGGGCTTTCCCAACGAGATGTCCACGCCCGGCTTTCGCAAGCGGCTGAGCTGGGATCTGCCGCCCAGCGATTACGTCGCCTCGGTCACCAAGGAGCAACTGCTTGAGGTGGCCCAAGCCGTGCCGCTGCCGCAGCGCACTCGCCATGCGCTGAACCTGCGCGACCCGGCCACGCGCGCCTGGCGCCTGGCGCGCCCGGGCGCGCAGTACCAGTGGGAAGACGGCCTGGCCTACAAGGCCTTCGGCGACGCGCTGGACCTGCTGGCCTTCGACGATCCGACCCAACTCCAGGCGCTGCCCGCACAGCGCAAGATCAACCTGCTGCTGCCCGCCGAGTGCACGGCGCTAGCCCCGTTCAAGGCGTTCGACTACCAGTTCGGCGGCCGCTCCCTGGCCGGCACCTTCGACGCTTCGGCCATCGTGCGCCAGATGGCCCTGTCCGACGTGTTCTGAGCCATGCGCAAGATCCTCGCACTGACCTCCATACGCTCGGAGTACGACCTCATGAGCCGCGTCTACCAGCGGCTGCACGCCATGCCGGGCGTAGAGCTGCAGTTGCTGGTATCGGGCGCGCACCTCTCGCCCACGCACGGGCTGACGGTGGAAAACATCCGCGCCGACGGCCTGAACATCCTGGCCGAGGTCGAAACGCTCATCAGTGCCGACACGCGCTCCTCGCGGCTGAAGACGGCCTCCGGGCTGCTGGGCGGCAGCATCGACATCGTCAAGCGCTACGCCCCGGACGTGCTGGTGTTCGCCGGCGACCGCGAGGACGTGCTGGTGGGGGCCATGCTCGGCGGCTTCCTGGGCATCCCGACCGCGCACTTTTTCGGCGGCGACCACGCCGCGGACAGCCACATCGACAACCCGGTGCGCCATGCCACTTCCAAGCTGGCGTCGGCCCACTTCGTCAGCATCCCCGAGCACCGCGAGCGGCTGCTGCGCCTGGGCGAAAGCGCTCACCGCATCTTCGTCATCGGCAGCGTCGCGCTGGACAAGTTCGTCGTGGAGCCCGCGCTGCCGCTGCAGCAGGTGCTGCAGGCCATGGGGGCCAAGCCGCATGCGGCCCAGGCACCGCTGGCACTGCTGATCTTCCACCCCATAGACGCCGAAAAGCACGTCGCGCACGAGTACCTGGCCAACGCCACGCAGGCGCTCGTCGAACAGGGCTTCCACGTCTGCCTGGGCTCGCCCAACACCGACCCCGGCAACTTCAGGCTCAACCAGTTGCTGGACCAGCTGGCTCTGCAGGATCAGGTCACCTGCTACCGCAACCTGTCGCGGCCGCAGTTCGTGAACCTGTTCCGGCACGCCGCACTCATCGCGGGCAATTCCTCGGCCGGCATCCTGGAGGCCGCCACGCTGCGCATACCCGCCATCAACGTCGGCGAGCGCCAGCGCGGCCGGCTGTGCGGGGACAACGTCATCTTCACCGGCGGCTCGCTGGCCGAGATACGCGCCGCCCTGGAGCAGGCGCGCTCGCCCGCCTTCACCGAGCGGCTGCGCACGTCGCGCAACCCCTATGGGGACGGCCACAGTGCCGACACCGCCGCCGAGCTGCTGCGCACCCTGCCCTTCGACGAGCTGCTGCGCAAACCCGAGGACCCCCTGCATGCCAACGCCTGAATCCCGGCAAGTCGTCCTTTGCGTCGCGCCGCACCCCGACGACGAGACGCTGGGCTGCGGCATGACGCTGCTGCGCCACGTGGCCGAAGGCGCCCAGGTGCACTGGCTGATCATGACCGCCATGCACGCCTCGCAAGGCTTTGGCCAGGAACGCATGGCCGCGCGCGAGGCCGAGATAGCGCAGGTGGCGCGCGCCTACGGCTTCGCGGACGTGCACCGTGCCGGGCTGCCCACCACGCGGCTGGACACACTGCCTATGGGCGACTTGGTGGGCGTCGTCTCCGCCGTGGTGTCCCAGGTGCGCCCGGGCATCGTCTACCTGCCCTACCGCAACGACGTGCACAGTGACCATGCCGCGGTGTTCGACGCCGCCGCGGCCTGCTGCAAGAGCTTTCGCTACCCCAGCATCCGCCAGGTCTGCGCCTACGAAACCCTGTCCGAGACCGAGTTCGGCCTGCGCCCGGACGACCCGGGCTTTCGCCCCAACCTGTTCGTCGACGGCACGCCCTGGCTGGAGCGCAAGCTCGAAATCATGCGCATGTTCGCCGGCGAGATGGGTGACTTTCCCTTTCCGCGCAGCGAGGAATGCCTGCGCGCGCAGGCCATGCTGCGCGGCAGCCAGGCCGGCGTGCGCGCGGCCGAAGCTTTCATGATGCTCAAGGAAGTGCGATGAGCCCGCAACCGGTCTACGTCATCGCCGAAGCCGGCGTCAACCACAACGGCCAGCGCGAGCTGGCCTTCGCGCTGGTGGACAGCGCCGCCGAGGCCGGCGCCGACGCGGTGAAGTTCCAGACCTTCGACGCCGCGCGGCTGGCCAGCAAGCAAGCGCCCAAGGCCGCCTACCAGAAGCAAAGCACCGACGCCGCCGAGAGCCAGCTCGACATGCTGCGCAAGCTGGAGCTGCCGCGCGCCTGGCACGCCGAGTTGCAGGCGCATGCCCGCGCGCGCGGCATCGAGTTCCTCTCCACGGCCTTCGACGCCGACAGCCTGGACTTCCTCTGCGATCTGGGCATGCCGCTGTTCAAGGTGCCCTCGGGCGAGCTGGTCAACGCGCCGCTGCTGTGGCAGTTCGCGCGCACGGACAAGCCGCTGGTGGTCTCCACCGGCATGGCCACGCTCTCCGAGGTGGAGCAGGCACTGGCCGTGATCGCGCATGCCTTCAACGCGCAGGGCGAGCCCGCCGGCATGGACGAGGTCTGGCAGGGCTGGAGCCGCCAGGACTGGCGCGCGTCGCTGCAGCAGCGCGTGACGCTGCTGCACTGCACCTCGCAGTACCCCACGCCGGCGCACGAGGTGAACCTGCGCGCCATGGACACGCTGGCCCACGCTTTCGGCCTGCCCGTGGGCTACTCCGACCACACCGAGGGCACGCTCATCCCCGTGGCCGCCGTGGCCCGCGGCGCCACCGTGATCGAAAAGCACTTCACGCTGGACCGCACCCTGCCCGGCCCCGACCACAAGGCCTCGCTGGAGCCGGACGAGCTTGCGCGCATGGTGCGTGACATCCGCGCGCTGCAGCAGGCCCTGGGCCATGGCGCCAAGGCGCCGCAGCCCAGCGAAGTCGACACGCGACGCGCCGCGCGGCAGCAGGTGGTGGCCGCGCGCGACATCACCGCGGGACAGACGATCGCGCGCGCCGACCTCGCCACGGCGCGCTGCGGCCGCGGGATGCCGGCCGCGGCGCTGTGGGACCTGGTGGGCCAGGCCGCGGCGCGCGGCTACGCCGCGGGCGACGTGATAGAGCCATGAGCGACCTGGCCGCTTTCCAGGCGCTGCCGCTGGTCCTGCTGGGCGCGGGCGGCCATGCCAAGGTGGTGCTGTCGCTGGTGCGCGCGGCCGGCCTGGCGCTGCACGGCGTGTGCGACCCCGCGCTGGCGCGCCAGGGCGTGGCGCAGTGGCGCGGCCTGCCCGTGCTGGGTGGGGACGAGGCGCTGGACGCCCTGGCGCCTTCGGCCGTGGCGCTGGCCAACGGCATAGGCCAGTTGGCGCAGGGCACGCTGCGGCGCGACGTCTACGAGCGGCTGGCACGGCGGGGCTTTCGCTTTCCCGCGCTGGTGCACCCGCAGGCCTGGGTGGACCCCAGCGCGGTGCTTGCCGACGGCGTGCAGGTCATGGCCGGCGCCGTAGTGCAGGCCGACTGCCGCGTGGGCGAGAACACCATCGTCAACACCCGCGCCTCGCTGGACCACGACTGCCTGATAGGCGCGCACGTACACGTCGCGCCAGGCGCCTGCCTGTGCGGCACCGTCAGCGTGGGCGACGGTGCCTTCGTGGGCGCCGGCGCCACGGTGCTGCCCAACCTCACGCTGGGCGAGCGCGCGGTGGTGGCCGCCGGGGCCACGCTGGCGCGCTCCCTGCCCGCCGACGCCCACCACTTGCCCCACCGGAGCGGCCCGCGCGCCGGCCACTCTCAAGACAACCCGCAGGACCTGAACCGATGAAACCCTGGGAGTCCGTACTCGTCGGACCGCAAGCCTCGCTGCACGAGGCCATCAGCGCGCTGGACAAGGGCGCGCTGCAGATCGCCATCGTTGTAGACGAGCAGCGTCGCATCCTGGGCAGCCTGACCGATGGCGACGTGCGCCGCGCGCTGCTGCGCCAGGTGGCGCTCACCACGCCCGTGGCCGAGGTCATGCACCGGCACCCGCACACCATGCCCGCCAGCAGCAGCCCCGATCAGATGCTGGCCCTCATGGAAAGCCGGCGGCTGCTGCAGATTCCGCTGGTGGACGAACTCGGCCGCATCGTGGGCCTGCAGACGCTGCACGAGCTGCTGCAAAGCCGACACAGGGCCAACGCCGTGTTCCTCATGGCCGGGGGCTTCGGCAAGCGGCTGCAGCCGCTCACCGACCACTGCCCCAAGCCGCTGCTCAAGGTGGGCGACAAGCCCATCCTGGAGCTGATCATCGAGGGCTTCGTCAAAGCCGGCTTCCACCGCTTCTTCATCTCCACCCACTACCGGCCGGAAATGATTCGCGACGGCATAGGCGACGGCAGCCGCTGGGGCGTGAGCGTGGAGTACGTGCACGAGGACCAGCCGCTGGGCACCGGCGGCGCGCTTGGTTTGCTGCCGCACGAACAGATCCAGGAGCCGCTGTTCATGATGAACGGCGACCTGCTGACCAACCTGGACTTCGCCAAGCTGCTGCAGTTCCACGACGAGCACGACGGCGTGGCCACCATGTGCGTGCGCGAGTACGAGCACCGCGTGCCCTACGGCGTGATCGAGACCGACGGGCTGCGCATCACCTCCATGGTGGAAAAGCCCGCCTACCGCCACTTCATCAACGCCGGCATCTACGTGCTTTCGCCCGAGGTCGTGCACGCCGTGGCGCCGGGGCGCCAAGTGGACATGCCCACGCTGCTGCAGGAGCACATGGACAGCGGCCGCCCGGTCAACATGTTCCCGCTGCACGAGTACTGGCTGGACATCGGCCGCATGGAGGACTTCCAGCGCGCGCAGGCCGAGGTGACGGGGCTGTTCCATGGCTGAAGTCGCCCCCGGCCGCCTGCTGGCGGTGATTCCGGCGCGCGGGGGCAGCAAGCGGCTGCCGCGCAAGAACGTGTTGCCGTTGGCGGGCCGCCCGCTCATCCAATGGAGCATAGACGCGGCCCTGGCCAGCGGCGTGTTCGACGCCGTGCTGGTCTCGACCGACGACGAGGAAATTGCCGCCGCGGCACGCGCGGCCGGCGCACTCGTGCCCTGGCTGCGCCCGGCCGATTTGGCCAGCGACACCGCAACCAGTGCCGCCGTGCTGCAGCACGCGCTGGAGTGGTACGAGTGCGAGCGCGGCCCGGCCGAGGCCGTGGTGCTGCTGCAGCCCACCAGCCCCTTTCGTCGCGCCGGCTCCATACGCGAGGCAGTGGCTGCCTATCACGTGCAAAACGCGGTCGCGCCGCGCGCCGCCGTAGTCAGCGTCAGCCCCGCGGCGCAGCACCCGGCCTGGTGCTTCCGATTGGGCGAAGGTGCGACCATGGAGCCTTTCCAGGGCTGGGACGCGCTGCAGCGCCGCTCGCAGGATCTGCCACCCGCCTACGCGCTCAACGGCTCCATCTACGTGCTGCCCGCGCCGCTGGTGCGCGGCGGCGGCGCGCTGCTGCAACCGGGCACGCGCGCCTTCGTCATGGCCGACCTGCACGAGTCGCTGGACATAGACACCGCCGAGGACTGGGCCCAGGCCCAGGCCCAGGCCACCCACTGGGAACGCGGCTGAAGCGGCTGCGGCCTGCAGACCCGCCCTGCGCGCCCTCACACCTGATCACGACACATCATTTTCATGAGCAAAGTTGCACTCATCACCGGCATCACCGGCCAGGACGGCGCCTACCTGGCCGAGCTCCTGCTGAGCAAGGGCTACATCGTCCACGGCATACGCCGGCGCGCCTCGCTGTTCAACACCGACCGCATAGACCACCTCTACCAGGACCCGCACCTGCCCGACACACGGCTGTTCCTGCACTACGGGGACATGACCGACAGCTCCGCGCTGGTGCGCATCATCCAGCAGGTGCAGCCTGACGAGATTTACAACCTCGCGGCGCAATCGCACGTGCACGTGAGCTTCGAGGAGCCGGAGTACACGGCAAACTCCGACGCGCTGGGCCCGCTGCGCATCCTGGAGGCCATACGGCTGCTCGGCCTGCAGAAGAAGACGCGCTTCTACCAGGCCAGTACCTCCGAGCTCTACGGCTTGGTGCGCGAAACGCCGCAGACCGAGGCCACGCCCTTCTACCCGCGCAGCCCCTACGGCGTGGCCAAGCTCTACGCCTACTGGATCACGGTCAACTACCGCGAGGCGTACGGCATGTACGCCTGCAACGGCATCCTCTTCAACCACGAGTCGCCCATCCGCGGCGAGACCTTCGTCACCCGCAAGATCACGCGCGCACTGGCACGCATCAAGCTGGGCCTGCAGAACTGCCTGTACCTGGGCAACCTGGACGCGCGGCGCGACTGGGGCCACGCGCGCGACTACGTCGAGGCACAGTGGCTGATGCTGCAGCAGGACAACCCCGAGGATTTCGTCATCGCCACCGGACGCCAGTACAGCGTGCGCGACTTCGTCAACGCCGCGGCCGCCGAGCTGGGCATGGCGCTGCGCTGGGAAGGCCTGGGCGTGGACGAAAAGGGCTACTGGGTAGACCCGGCGGCCGCCGACGGTGCGCGCGAGCGCCTGGTGGTGGCCGTGGACCCGCGCTACTTCCGCCCTGCCGAGGTGGAGACGCTGCTGGGCGACGCGGCCAAGGCACGCGCCAAGCTGAACTGGGAGCCGCGCACCAGCTTCGAGGCCCTGGTCAAGGAAATGGTGAGCGAGGACCTGGCCGCCGCGCAGCGCGACGAGCTGGTCAAAGGCCACGGCTACAAGACCATGGACTGCCACGAGTGACCTGAAGCCCCTGGCGCCGCATCCCGCGCGGCGCCCCGATGTGAGCCGCCTTGGATACCCGCCGCCTCCTTTCCTCCACCGTGCTGTACGGCGTTGCCAACATCGCCGTCATGGCCGTTGGCGGCTTTTTGCTGCTGCCGCTGTACACGCGCACGCTCAGCCAGGGCGAGTTCGGCATGTACGTGGCCATCAGGGCCAACATCGACCTGCTGACCTACCTGCTGCAGTTCGGACTGCCCTCGGCTTTGGGCCGCAACTACTTTGACTACAAGAAGAAGCAGCAGCAGCACGAGTACGTGGGCAGCGTCGCGCTCATGTTCCTGGTAATGCTGGCCGCGTGGGCCGGGGTGCTGGCCCTGTGGGGCGACGCGCTGTGGCAATGGCTGTCGCCGTCCACGCCGGCGCAGCCGTACCTGGCGCTGAGCGCGGCCATCGCGGCGGCGAGCTTTCCCTCGGCCGTGGCCGCACTGTGGCTGCGCATGGAAGGCCGCGTCATGGCGGTGGTCGGCCTGCAAGTGGGCTCGGCGGCGCTGCTGGCCGTCCTGGCGGTGCTGAACCTGGCACTGTTGCGCACCGGCCTGGTGGGTCTGCTGGGCGCGCTGCTGGCGAGCTCGGCTCTGGCGGCCGCGGTGCTGCCCAAGCTGCTGCAGGGCCGGCTGCGGCTTGCCTGGCGGCCACAGCACGTCAAAGCCACGCTGCACTACGCGCTGCCCGTGCTGGTGGGCTATATCGCCTACTTCGTGCTCAACCGCTTCAGCACGCTGGTGCTGCAGCACCACGTGAGCCCGCAGGAGCTTGCCGTGTACGGGCTGGCGCTGCAGTTGTCCATGGCCGTGGGGGTGGCGGCCAACGCCTTCGGCATGGCGCTGCAGCCCCGGGTGTTCGCGGCCGAGCAGGCGCAGGCCCAGGCCGTGCTGCGGCATGCGGCGCGGCTGTTCACGCTGCTGATGCTGGGCCTCACGGGCGGCCTCGTTCTTTTCGCCCCCGAACTGCTAGCGTTGGTCGGCCCGCCCGGCTACGCCGGCGCCCTGCCGCTGCTGGTGCTGCTGCTGGTGGCCAACTTCACCAGCACCTTCACGCTCATCTCCGACACGGCGCTGCTGTACCTGCGCCGTCCAAAGACCTCGGTGGCCATTTCCCTGGCCGGCGCGGCGGTGGCCGCGCTGGGCAGCTTGTGGCTGGTGCCCCTTCTCCACCTGGAAGGGGCTGCGCTGGCCGTGGCCGCAGGCCTAGTCACCCGCATGCTGCTGAGCCATTGGGCTGCCGCGCAAGCCCTGGACTACTCTGCCTGGGGCAGCATGCTGGGCGGCTTGGGGGCGCTGGCGGCGCTGGCGGCGCTCATGGCCGGGCTGCGCGAGGTGGCGCTGCCGCCGGGCATGGCCACGGCCTTGAAAATTTTTCTGACGGCTCTGGCGGCGGGCATTGCCCTGGCACGCCACCGCTACACCCGCTCCTGCGCCTGAAAAATGAAGAAACTCCTCGCTCCCATCAAAAGAAAACTCGGCCAGAAGCTTGGGCTCAATCCCATGAAATGGCTGAAAAGCACGGAGCAGATCCAGGCCCTGCTGCAGGAGAGCGTGCGCGGCGCGCCCGCCACGCGGCACCCTCCCAAAGGGGCGGAGAATTTCGCCATCCTGGTCAATCCTTTTCTAGCGACTTGGGTGCCCTGGTATTCTGTCGTGATGGGCCTGCTGCTGGCGCAGCGCGGCTCGAAAGTCAGCTTCATTTTCGACGACCTGCCTTTCGGCGAAATGCCCCAGCGCGCCGCCTTCATTAGAATGTGCATACGCCGGGTATTGCGGACCGTCGCGCCCCACCATGCCGTTTTGACGCTGAGCGAATTTTCCGGCAAAAGCGGGGCCGTGGCCGCGGACCGTGAGGCATTGATCGAAAAACTGGCCACCCTGAATGCCATACACCATTTGCGTGGCGAAATGGTGGCACGGGGCCGCCGCGAGTATGTGGCGCTCGTTCGCGAGCAGCTCACGCACGCCGATCCGGCTATACGCCAGCTGCTGAGCCTGCATGCCTTCAATGCCCTGCTGATCCCGGGCGGCGTTTTCGGCACCAGCGGCTTATGGTTGGAAAATGCCCGCCAGGCCAATATCCGCGTGTGCAGCTACGATGCGGGCGCCACCGTGATGCTGGCGGCCGCCAACGGCATTGCCGCCCAGCTCAAGGATATACCGGTGGCCTACTGCACGCTCAAGGCCCAGGCCGTATCGGCTGGTGAAAAAGAATTCATCCTGCAGACGGCGCGGGCCGAGCTTGAAAAAAGGCACCAGGGTAGGGACACCTTCAGTTATCAAAAGGTCAACACCAGCGCCGGCCCGCTGGAAAAATACCGTGGCGCCATCCTGATGGCGCTCAACTCCTCCTGGGACCAGGCAGCCCTGGGCCTGCATGCCGTATTTGACAACAGTGCCCGCTGGATAGAGGAAACCGTGCGCTGGGTGGTCGAAAATACGCAGGCCACCATCATCATCCGGCAGCACCCGGCCGAGCGATTTGCCATTGCCAGCACGTCCGATGACTATGGAAAAATGCTGCAGCAGCATTTTGGAAACCATCCACGCGTGGTTTTCATCGCCGCAGACGACCCCATCAACACTTATGAATTGATGGCGGTGGCGTCCACCGTGCTGACCTACACCTCCACGATAGGCGTGGAGGCTGCCGCCTTGGGAAAACCCGTCATCGTGGCGTCACATTGCTATTACGCGAATTTGGGCTTCGTATCGGCGGCACAATCCCGGCAAGACTACTGGCAGTTTATTCGCATGGCACTGGAGGGCAGACTCAATCCCAGCCAGGAAGTGCAGCACGATGCCACCTATTGTTATTACGCCACCCAAGTGTGCAATTGGGTATTCACGCCGTTCAATCCGGTTAATGACGAATTCTTCAGCCAGGAGTCGATTGCCAGCCTCAATGCCAATCCGAGCATAGACCTTATTTTGACGGCCTTGCAGCACAATATTCCCGTGTCCGTGCTGAACCACAAAATAAAATACGCCAGCCATCGCGGCGCGCAGGCCAGCCTCGTGGCGGCCGATCTGGCAGCGAATCTGGCAACGGAGTAATACGGCACGCCCATGATCAAGACCCTGGTCCGCGCTTTTCTGCCCATCAGGCTGCGCGTTATTATTTCCCTGCGGTCCAGGCGGGGCCGTTTGAGCATAGGCCGCGGATCGCGAATCCACCGGACCACGCAAATTTTCGGGCGTGCGCATGTTCGCATCGGAAACAATACGTCGCTGGCCGAACGGACGTGGCTCAACGTCAATCACCCCTCAGGCGACACGCCGGCCATTATCATTGGCAACAACTGCTTCATAGGCCGGGATAATTTCTTTACGTCGGGCAAAAGCATTGTCATAGGCGATTATTGCCTCACCGGCATTGGTTGCCGCTTCGTGGGCAGCACCCACGTGGCCGACGATCCCAGGCGGCCCATTATCTCCACGGGAACAACGGCCACGGACATCATCAGCGTGGGCAGCAATTGTTTTTTCGGAACCGACGCGACGGTATTGGGCCACGTCAACATAGGGCACGGCTGCGTGATTGGCGCGCGGTCCGTGGTGACCAAGGACGTGCCGCCTTTCAGCGTGGTAGTCGGCAGCCCGGCCCGCGTCATCAAGCGCTTCAGTTTCCGGCGCAATGCGTGGATATCGGTAGACCAGCTTGCCGAGGGCGATCTGGATGACAACCCGGACGCGCAAAAATACTCCACTCTGCTGCGCAGCCAATATCCCGAAGTCATGCTTCCCTGGGTGGCCGCGGGCACTGAAATGGGCAGCTTTTGAGCGGGTCGGTAGAGATATTCATGGAAATGAAAACACCCCGCACGGCGCTGGTAACGGGCGGCCTGGGTTTTCTGGGCCAGGCCGTTGCGCACAGTTTGCGGCGCGATGGATACCGCGTCGTAGGCCTGGGCCACGGCCAGCGGCCGGCCGAGGAAATCAGGGCCGCGGGATTCGATCGCTGGGTTTGCGGCGACGTGTCGCTACAATTGCTGAGCACCCTGGAGGAATCTTTCGAGCTGGTGGTGCATTGCGCCAGCAACAGCGCCGTGGGTTATTCGCTGGCCCATCCCCACGAGGCTTTCCTGCGCACCGTTCAAAGCACGGCCGATTTGCTGGAACACCTACGCTCGACCCAATCCAGAGCCCTGGTGATCTACCCTTCCAGCGCGGCCGTGTACGGCGCGGCGCAGGACCGGCCGCTGCAAGAAAGCGATGTGCCCAACCCCGTGTCGCCCTACGGCGTGCACAAGCTGATCACCGAGGAACTGCTCGCCGGCCACGCCCGCCATTTCAGTGTGCGCGTGGCCATCGTGAGGTTTTTCTCCATCTATGGCGCCGGGCTATCCAAACAATTGCTGTGGGATGCCGCCGTCAAAATGTCGTCAGGCCAGAAAACCGTGGAATTCTGGGGCACGGGCGAAGAAACCCGTGACTGGATTCATGTGCAGGATGCCGCCGACCTCATTGCCCGCCTGGCATGCAGCGATGCCGATTTCTTCCTGCTCAATGGCGCAGCCGGAGAAAGGGTAACGGTGCGGGACGTACTGGAAAAACTCAGGGCCGCCCTGGGACTGGATATTGACATCCGTTTCAACAGCATGGTCCGGCCAGGCGACCCACGTTTTTACCATGCCGACGTATCGCGCCTGAAAACCCTGCCCTGGCAACCCCGCGTGACGCTGGAACAGGGCCTGGAAAACTACGCCAACTGGTTCAAGGCATCATGGTCAAAGTAGCTTTCTGGTTTGATGCGCCGCTGCAGTACACGGGCGGCCTCAATTACATCAAGAACCTGCTGCACGCGCTGTCGCTGGTCAACGACGGCTCGGTGCAGCCTTATGTATTCTTCACGCACGACGTGCCTGACGATATCGCGCGGCAATTTGAACGCCTTGCCTGCGTGGTGCGCACGCGGCTGCTGCAGCGCCGCACGCTGCCGTGGTTCACTCACAAGGTGCTCTACAAGAAATTCGACTCCATGGCCATGGCCAATGCGCTGATGAGGTCGCACGGCATAGACGTGGTTTCGCATGCCTGGTTTCATTACAAGGGCCGGCCGCCTTTCAAGGTGATTTCCTGGATTCCCGATTTCCAGTACCTGCACCTGCCAGAGCTGTTTCCCACCATCAACCCGGCGGCGGAGACGCGAAAATACCAGGACGTCATACGCAAGAGCGACGTGGTGGTGCTCAGCAGCAACGACGCCTTCGAGGATTTCCGTCGCATCGCCCCGCCGGGCCATGAATCCCGCGTCGCCGTGCTGCGCTTCGTATCCCAGCCCAGCCAAAGCGCCACCGCCTCCACGTTAACCCTGCAGGCCATGGAACAAAAGCATGGTTTCAAGGGCCGGTATTTCCTGCTGCCCAACCAGTTCTGGGCCCACAAGAACCACACGGTGGTGCTGGAGGCCGTGCGGCTATTGCAGGAAAAAGGCGTGCCGGTGCAGGTACTCTGCACGGGCAATACAGTGGATTACCGCGTGGGCGGCACGCCTTATATCGACGGCCTGCGTGCCTTCATGGCCCGGCACGGGCTGGACGGCCAGGTGAAAATCCTTGGCCTCATCGATTACGCCGACGTGCTGTGCCTCATGCGCCATTGCGTAGCGGTGCTCAACCCGTCCCGTTTCGAGGGCTGGAGCTCCAGCGTCGAAGAGGCCAAGAGCATGGGCAAGCCGGTGGTTCTGTCGCGCATAGGCGTGCACGTGGAACAGGCGCCGGCCCAGGGCCACTATTTCGATCCGGACGATGCGGCCGGGCTGGCGGATATTCTGGGTCGGCTGTGGGAAAAGACGAACGATGTTTCCCAGGTCGACCTGGAAAATGCCGCCACCGCGGCCCTGCGGGAACGCACCCTGGCTTTTGGCCGGAATTACCTGCAAATACTCAAGGACGTGGCCGACGGCCGCAAGGCGCTGGCGCGGCCGGCGCTGGGCACCGGCGGTTAAGGCGTGCGCAAACCATCCAGGCACCCAAGCTTGCATTCTCATGACCAGCCTTGAATTCCAGCGGCACGGGCCTTACGAGCGACCGGCCGCCAACCTTGCCCCCAACCGAAACGGCTGGGTAGGCACGCTGCTGAGCCTGTTTCTCATCACGTCCATCATCGTGCCCGCCGCGCCCGTGAACAAGCTGATATTCATCATGCTTTTTGCCAGGGTGCTGTTCGACCTGTTGTTGAGGGCAAGGCTTTCAAAAATTGCAGCTCCCGCCCTGATCGTGCCGGGAATTTTCATGTACGGCTTTTTCAGGGGAATGGCGGGCGAGGTACGACTCGATTTTTCCATTCAATTTCTGCTTGCCGTTTTCATTCTTTCACTCATTCACTTGGTGGAACGGTACGACATTGACATGGACCGCATTGCGGCAAAGGCGGGCGTGTGGTTTTGCATATTTTCCATCATGTTCTGGGTGATGAAAATCAATCCCGAAATTCCTTTTTCAACCACACTCGTACCCTTGTTTGAAGATTACAGCCTGAGCGCCGCGGCCGAACGCGACTATCTCGAGGAACCGACCTTGGTGCTCCGGCTGGGCAACGTGCCTTTCCTTTTCATTCCGTGGTGCCTCACCGCCATGGAATTCACGACTACGTGGAAGCTGCGGCATTTACTGTGGCTGTTGGTACTGGGCACCATCATCACCATCAGTGGCTCGCGGGCGCTGGTGGTGCTGAGCCTGCTGTTTCTCATAGTGGCCCTGATGCGCCGCACGAGCATTCCGGCAAGGGTATTGCTCGGCATCGCTGTTGGATTTTCTGTTTTTGCGCTGATTGGAATCATCGTCCAGAGCACAGCGCTGCTGAGCATGGATGAAGTTTCCAACGCGGGCAAGATTGGGCATTTTCTTTCGTTCGTGGACTACCTGACGCCGTTCAATTCGATATTCGGGTCCGGGCTTGCCAGCTTTTACTACTCCATGGGCAACGGGCTTATCACGCCGGTGACTGAAATTACGCCGCTGGACATGGTGCGGTATTTCGGCTTTCCGCTGACTTTGCTGCTGTTCACGGTGATTGCCATGCCGACCACGCGGCTGTCGGCCTACGGCGGGGACAACCGCATGCACGTGTTCGCGTTCGCGCTGTTCCTGCTGATGTCGACCACCAACCCGGTGCTGTTCAACTCGGTGGGCATGCTGGTGACGCTGTGGTACTGGGCCCGCATACGGCGCGCGCTGCCGGGCGCGAGGCAGCGATGAAGGCCGTGGCCGTGGTGGTGGCCTACCACTTGGAGCCGCCCGCGCTGCGCCCGCTGCTGGACAGCGTGGCCGAGGCCGGGCTGCAGGCGGTGGTGGTGGACAACACGCCCGGGCGCGCCGTGGCCCCCCCCGGCGCGGGCCCCGAGTGGCTGGTGCTGGGCCGCAACAGCGGCATCGCGCATGCGCAGAACGTGGGCGTGGCGCGCGCGCGGGCGCTGGGCGCGCAGGCGGTGCTGCTGCTGGACCAGGACAGCCGGCTGGGTGCGGACATGGTGCGGCGGCTGCTGGCCGGGCTGCGCCCGGGCGTGCCCGCGATCGTAGCGCCGGTGAGCCGCGACGCGCGGCTGGGGGTGGAATACCCGTCGTTCCGCTTCAGCGCGCTGGGCTACCCCAGGCGCGTGTACGCGGCCCACGCCGCCGCGCCGGTGCCGGTGGACTTGGTCATCGCCTCCGGCTCGGCGGCCACCATGGCGGTGTTCGACCTGGCCGGCGGCATGGACGAGGACTTTTTCATCGACTACGTGGATTTCGAGTGGTGCATACGCTGCCGCGCCCGCGGCGTGGACATCCACGTGCTGCCCGGGGTGGAAATGGAGCACGCCATAGGCGCTGCGGCGGTGCAGGCCGGGCCGCTGACGGTGTTCGTGCACGGTCCGGCGCGCTGCTATTACCGCCTGCGCAACGCCTTCCTGCTGTGGCGCAAGCCCCTGGTGCCGCGACTGTTCGCGTTCAAGACGCTGGCGGCCTCGCTGATGCACCACCTGCTGCAGTTGCGCGCCGTGGCAGACAGGCGGCAGCACCTGGCCGCGGGCTGGGCCGCGCTGTGCCACGGCCTCAGCGGCGTGCGCGGGGAGCGGCCATGAACGCGCGGCCCAGTGTGAGCGTGTGCATGGCCACCTACAACGGTGCGGCCTACGTGCTGGAGCAGGCGCGCAGCATCCTGGAGCAGTTGGAGCCGGGCGACGAGCTGGTGGTCTGCGACGACGGCTCGCGCGACGACACCCTGGCGCTGCTGCGCGCGCTGGGCGATGCGCGCGTGAAAATCCACACTTTCGCGGCCAACGTCGGCCATGTGCGCAACTTCGAGCGCTGCCTGGCGCTGGCGCGCGGCGAGATCGTGTTCCTGTCGGACCAGGACGATGTCTGGAAGCCCGGCAAGGTGCAGGTGGTGCTGCAGTGCTTCGCCGCAAACGCGCGGGTGCTGATGGTGCAGCACGCCCTGTCAACCATGGACGCCGCCGGGCGCACCCTGGCACCGCTGTGGAACCCGCTGCCCGCGGGCGTGCACGGCGGCGCGGCCTTCGTGGCCCGGCAGCTTGGGCGCTGCCAGGTCTTCGGCTGCGCCGTGGCCGTGCGCCGCGCACTGCTGCGGGTGCTGCTGCCCTTCCCGGCCCAGGCGTATGCGCACGACCACTGGCTGGCGGTGGCCGCGGGACTGGCCGGGCGCGTGTGCTTCATCAACCAGCCCCTGGTGGGCTACCGGCAGCACGCGGCCAACGTCACGCCCAAGAAAGGCCTGGGCTGGCGCCGCCGCGTGACCGTGCGCGTGCTCATGCTGCAGATGATGGCCATTGCCGCGTGGCGCGTGCGCCCGGCCGCCCGCCGCGCGCCGCGGGCGCCCACCCTCTGAATCCGGCCCAATCCTGAAACGGACCCCAAACTCATGTTCACTGACGCAACCCTCCTGATCACCGGCGGCACCGGTTCGTTCGGCAACGCCGTGCTGCGCCGCTTCCTGGACTCGCCGCTGCGCGAGATCCGCATCTTCAGTCGCGACGAGAAGAAGCAGGACGACATGCGCAAGCGCTACGGCAGCGCCAAGCTCAAGTTCTACATCGGCGACGTGCGCGACCCGCGCAGCGTGCAGGCCGCCATGCGCGGCGTGGATTTCTGCTTCCACGCCGCCGCGCTCAAGCAGGTGCCCTCGTGCGAGTTCCACCCCATGGAGGCCGTGCGCACCAACGTGCTGGGCACGGAAAACGTGCTGGAGGCGGCCATCGCGGCCGGCGTCAGCCGCGTGGTGTGCCTATCCACCGACAAGGCGGTGTATCCCATCAACGCCATGGGCATCTCCAAGGCGCTGATGGAGAAGGTGATGGTGGCCACCTCGCGCAACCTGGAGGGCACGGGCACCGTCATCTGCGGCACGCGCTACGGCAACGTGATGGCCTCGCGCGGGTCGGTGATTCCCCTCTTCGTGGAGCAGGTGCTGGCGGGCCGGCCCATCACCATCACCGACCCGGCCATGACGCGCTTCATGATGACGCTGGAGGACGCGGTGGAGCTGGTGATGTACGCCTTCGAGCATGGCGGCAACGGCGACATCTTCGTGCAGAAGGCGCCCGCGGCGACGGTGCGCACGCTGGCGCAGGCCATCGTGGAACTGCTTGAGCGCCCCGACCACGAGGTGCGCGAGATAGGCACGCGCCACGGCGAGAAGCTCTACGAAGCACTGCTCAGCCGCGAGGAAATGGCCTGCGCTGAAGACCTGGGCGGCTACTACCGCGTGCCGCCGGACGGCCGCGACCTCAACTACGCCAAGTTCGTCGAGCAGGGCGAGCAGCGCATCAGCCATGCAGAGGACTACAACTCCCACAACACGCAGCGCCTGGACGTGCAGGGCATGAAGCAGCTGCTGATGAAGTTGGAATTCATGTGCCGCATCGCGCGCGGCGAGCCTGCGCAGTTCGAAGACTGAGGCGCGCCGTGAACACCTTGGACCCATCGCGGCATGGCCGCAACGAGCCCGCGTTGCCGCTGCGGCGGCTGCTGATCCGGCACATACGGCGCGACAGCTTTCTTCTCATTTCCCACAAGGCGCCATGAGCACTCCTCAACGCATCGTCATCACCGGCGCGGCCGGTTTCATGGGCCGCAACCTGAGCCTGCGCCTGCGCGAGCTCGGCCATGCCGAGATCGTGGCCGTCACGCGCGAAACACCGGCTCAGGCGCTGCAGCAGGCGCTGGCATCGGCCGACTTCGTGTTCCACCTGGCCGGCGTGAACCGGCCGCAGGACCCAGCCGAGTTCGCCAGCGGCAACGCCGGCTTCACGGCGCGGCTGTGCGAGCTGCTGGTCGCAAGCGGGCGGCGCACGCCGGTGGCGTTCGCCTCGTCCACGCAGGCGGCACTGGACAACGCCTACGGCGCGAGCAAGCGCGAGGCCGAGGAAGCGCTGCTGGCCTACGGCCACGACAGCGGCGCCGCGGTGTACGTGCTGCGGCTGACCAACGTGTTCGGCAAGTGGGCACGGCCCAACTACAACTCGGCGGTGGCCACGTTCTGCCACAACGTCGCGCGGGGCCTGCCCATTACCGTCAACGACCCGGCCGCGCCGCTGAAGCTGCTCTACATCGACGACGTGGTCGATGCCCTGGTGCGGCTGCTGGAGGGCACCACGCCGGCGGGCCGCGTGGAGCCCGGCCCGGTGTACGACACCACAGTGGGCGAGCTGGCGCAGACCGTGCGCGGCTTTGCCGACAGCCGCGGCTCGCTGATGACGGACCGCGTGGGCACGGGCCTGACGCGGGCGCTGTACTCGACCTACGTCAGCTGCCTGCCTCCCGAGTCCTTCGCCTACGAGGTGCCGCGCCATGGCGACGCGCGCGGCGTGTTCGTGGAAATGCTCAAGACGCCCGACTGCGGCCAGTTCTCCTACTTCACCGCCCACCCCGGCGTCACCCGCGGCGGGCACTACCACCACAGCAAAACCGAGAAGTTCCTGGTGATCAAGGGCACGGCGCGCTTTGGCTTTCGCCACGTGGACACGCAGCAGACGCACGAGCTGGTCACGCGCGGCGGCGAGGTGCGCATCGTGGAGACGGTGCCGGGCTGGACGCACGACATCACCAACATCGGCGATGAGGAACTCATCGTCATGCTGTGGGCCAACGAGGTCTTCGACCGCGCGCGCCCCGACACCATCGCCATGAAGGTTCAACCGTGATGAAGAAGCTCAAGATCATGACCGTGGTGGGCACGCGGCCGGAAATCATCCGGCTCTCGCGCGTGTTGGCCCGCCTGGACGAGCACTGCGACCACGTGCTGGTGCACACCGGCCAGAACTACGACTACGAGCTCAACCAGGTCTTCTTCGACGACCTGGGCGTGCGCAAGCCCGACCACTTCCTCGACAGCGCCGCGGGCAGCAGCGGCGCGGCCCACACCATAGGCAACCTCATCATCGCCGTGGACCGGGTGCTGGAGCAGGAGCAGCCCGCGGCGCTGCTGGTGCTGGGCGACACCAACAGCTGCCTGGCCGTGATCCCGGCCAAGCGGCGCAAGGTGCCCATCTTCCACATGGAGGCGGGCAACCGCTGCTTCGACCAGCGCGTGCCGGAGGAGACCAACCGCCGCATCGTGGACCACACGGCCGACATCAACCTCACCTACAGCGCCATCGCGCGCGAGTACCTGCTGCGCGAGGGCCTGCCGCCGGACCAGGTCATCAAGACCGGCAGCCCGATGTACGAGGTGCTGCACCACTACCTGCCGCGCATCGAGGCTTCGGACGTGCTGCAGCGCCTGGGCCTGCAGGCGCAGCGCTACTTCGTGGTCAGCGCGCACCGCGAGGAGAACATCGAGTCCGAGCGCTGCTTCACCAAGCTGGTGGCGGTGCTCAACGCGGTGGCCGAGGACCACGGGCTGCCCGTGATCGTCTCCACCCACCCGCGCACGCAAAAGCGCGTGGACGTCACCGGGGCGCGCTTTCATCCGCAGGTGCGGCTGCTCAAGCCGCTGGGCTTCCATGACTACGTTCAGCTGCAGCGCTCGGCGCGCGCGGTGCTCTCGGACAGCGGCACGATCACGGAGGAGTCCTCCATCCTCAACTTCCCGGCGCTGAATCTGCGCGAGGCGCACGAGCGGCCCGAGGGCATGGAAGAAGCCGCCGTGATGATGGTTGGGCTGGAGGTGGAGCGGGTGCGCCAGGGGCTGGTGATCCTGGCCTCGCAGCCGCGCGGCCAGGAGCGCGGGCTGCGCCTGGTGGCCGACTACGCCATGCCCAACGTCTCCGACAAGGTGCTGCGCATCGTCCACAGCTACACCGACTACGTGAACCGCGTGGTCTGGAAGAAGTATTGAAAGCCTCCGCCCATGCGCATTGCCCTGATTGCCGACACCTTCCCGCCTCTGCGCACCTCAGGCGCGGTGCAGTTGCGGGACCTGTCGCGCGAGTTCGTGCGCCAGGGGCATGAGCTCACGGTGCTGCTGCCCGCGGCCGAACTGCAGTCGCCCTGGAGCCTGGAGCACGTGGACGGCGTGCGGGTGCTGCGGCTGCGCGCGCCGCGCACCAAGGACATCGGCTACCTGCGCCGCACGGTGGGCGAGTTCCTCATGCCCTTCGCGATGCTGCGCAACCTGCGCAGGAGCCCGCTGGCCCACGAGCGCTGGGACGGCGTGGCCTGGTATGCACCCACCATTTTCCTGGGGCCCATCGCGCGCGCGCTCAAGCGCGCCAGCGGCTGCCGGGGCTACCTCGTCATTCGCGACATCTTTCCCGAGTGGGCCGCGGACATGGGCCTGATGGGGCGCGGCCTGCCCTACCGCTTCTTCAAGGCCGTGGCGCGCTACCAGTACTCGGTGGCCGACGTCATCGGCGTGCAGACCCCGGGCAACGCCGCGTACTTCGACGACTGGGTGCGCGGCCCCGGGCGCCGCCTGGAGGTGCTGCAGAACTGGCTGGCCGAGGCGCCCGTGGGCGGCTGCTCCATCGCGGTGGCCGACACGCCGCTGGCCGGGCGCAAGCTGTTCGTGTACGCGGGCAACATGGGCGTGGCCCAGGGCATGGGCATCCTGCTGGAGCTGGCGCAGCAGCTGCAGTCGCGCCGGGACGTGGGCTTTCTGTTTGTAGGCCGCGGCAGCGAGGCGCGGCGCCTGGCGGCCGACGCGCAGGCACGGGGGTTGGACAACGTGCTGTTCCGCGACGAGATCCATCCCGACGAGATACCGGGCCTGTACGCGCAGTGCCACGTCGGCCTGGTGGCGCTGGACCCCCGCCACAAAACGCACAACATTCCCGGCAAGTTCCTGACCTACATGCAAAGCGGCCTGCCCGTGCTGGCCAACATCAACCCGGGCAACGACCTGGCCGCGCTCATACGCGAGGAGGGTGTGGGCCGCGTGAGCACGGACCAGTCGGTGCAGTCGCTGCGGCAAATGGCGCTGGAGCTGGTGGACAGCCTGGACGCGGACCCCGGCATGCCCATGCGCTGTAAGGCCCTGTTCGCCCGGCTGTTCTCGCCGCAGACGGCGGTGCGGCAGATCGTGGCCGCGCTGCAGGCGCCGGGCCGCGCCCCGGCCGGGGCCGTCACGCAGGACACGGCCCGGGCGCCGCTTCAGGCGGGCCAGGACGGCGCAGCGGCCAGCACCCAGACACCGAAGCGGGTGCGCCTGCTGGATTCCGCCCACTGAAACCATGAAATTCAGACCCGACATCAACGGGCTGCGGGCCATTGCGGTTTTGCCCGTTTTGTTTTTCCACGCCGGCGTGCCCTGGTTTTCCGGTGGTTATCTGGGCGTGGATGTTTTCTTCGTCATCAGCGGGTTTCTGATCACTGGCATCCTGGCCGCCGATATACAGGAGGGCATTTACTCTCCGGCGCGGTTTTATGAAAAAAGGCTGCGCCGCATCATGCCCGTGATGCTGCTGGTAGCGCTGTGCACGTCGGCACTTTCATTTTTCTTCATGGTGCCGTACAGCCTGAAGAATTATGGCCAATCGCTGGTGGCCACCATGCTGTCCGCCAACAACGTGCTGCTGTACCTGACTTCAGGATACTGGAGCCTGGCTGCTGAATTCAAGCCGCTCTACCACACCTGGAGCCTGGCGGTCGAAGAACAGTATTATCTTGTCGCGCCGGCCCTGATTTACTTGCTGCTGTTCCGCCTGCGGCTGGGAAAACGGAGCACCCTGGGGGTGCTGCTGGGGCTCCTGGGCCTGAGCCTGTGGTATTCCATAAGCCTGTACAATGCTGAATTCAGATTCCTGATGATTTTCTCCCGCGCCTGGGAATTATTGCTGGGCGCCGTCTTGGCCTTGCTGCCGGAAGAAAAGAAGAATGGGCGCGCCGGTTGGACCGCCCTGGGACTGGTTGCCATTTTGGCGGCTTATGTACTGCCCTCCGGCACGGAAGCGGCTTCCCTGGTTTCGCAATTGGCGGCGGCCCTGGGCGCGGCACTGGTGATTCGTTACTCGAACGGCAGCCATGCCGTCGGGCAATTGCTTTCCATCCGTCCTCTGGCTTTCATGGGCCTGATCAGCTACAGCGCCTACCTCTGGCACCAGCCGCTGCTGGCCTTCGTCAGGCTGAGCTCCGAGCAGGCACCGCATTACCTGAAACTCCTGGCGGCGGCGCTTCTTGCCATTCCTCTGGCCTACCTGTCCTGGCGGTATGTTGAAAATACGCTGAGAAATCCGGCCAGGTTCAGCTCCAGAAAGTTCTACGCCGTCACCGGAATTGGACTGACCCTCAATCTGGCACTGGGCGTGCTGTTTTACAAGACCTACGGACTGCAGCAACTGGCGCCCCAGTTCTCGTATGGAGTAAATCCGCAGGCCTACGTGGATGCGCCACGCGCCTTTGTGCGCGCCGAGTTCAGAAATGATGGCCGCAAGAAACTGCTCGTCATGGGCAGCTCATTTGCCCGAGACTATATAAACATACTTCAGGAAGAGAAGTCCGCCGAAGCTTTCGACCTGGTTTACTGGGAAGGAGAATGCCGCACCAGCAGCCCGGAAAAACTAGCATCCCTGTTGAAGCACAGTGATTTGGTGGTTTACACAAGCAATTGGGGCCAGGCTGGCTTCCAGGCTGCGGAAATCGCTGGTGTGGAAAGTTGCTTCAAGCATATCCAGGCATTGGCAGGCGGTGAAGCGTACGTACTTGGCGTGAAAAATTTTGGCTGGAACAATGATTTCGTCAAAGTTTCTTTACGTCCCCCGGAAGCCATCAAAACCCAGCCATTGGAAGGCGTGATTCGCTCTGAACAAGCCATGCGCGGCCTGTTTGGAAGCAAATACCTGAGCATCATGGACCTGGTCATGGACCCCAATGGGCTGGTTCCGGTATTTACCGACAGCGGGCGTTTCATCACCTACGACACCAACCATTTGACCCAGGCCGGCGCGCAATTCATCGGCCAGCGCTTGTTTGCACGCCACGGTTTCCTGCTGGACAAGTCCTGGACATCCCAGACCGCTTCAGGCGGATGAGCGGATACGCCCGCGCCTCGGCAGGTGGCGGGTGATGACGGTGGCGCCTGAGCCGCGCCAAGGGCCCCCTGGTGAACGCTCATCCCCCGCAGCGTTCACCGGCCCCGGCCGTTCAGACGGCTTCCATGTCAACCCATATATCGCCGGCCGCCCCGTTCAATGCGGCCGCCGTATTCACAATGATGTTTCCCGCCTCGTCATACCTGGCCCGGACAAGGCCGCGCCCGGAATCGCCTTGATATTGAAAAGCCTGGCAAACCATCAGCAAACTGGCCGGCGGGGTGGTCACCGGGTTTCCCGGAAGGCCCAGATCCCGGGTCAACGAAAGTGTCACGCTATTCGCCCCGGCGGGCATGGAAATGGGGCCATGGTAGCAAGTCACCGTTGAACCATCATTATGGTCAAACCAGTCGCGCACCCGGTTGCCAGACCGCGCAATGGCGCCATTGAAAGTATTTCGACGGTATGAATTGTTTCCCCCGGCCCGGGCCTTCAGGGACTGAAGCGTGCCTGCAAGCACGTTGGAGGATATGTCGGCACCGCTGACCGCATTCAGGCTCAGCGCCGTTTCTATGCCTGCGCCCTGCCCGACATCATTGCCTGAAATCACCTTCTTGCCGGTACGATTGACGCCTACATATATTGCAACGGACCCCGCCACGGGCTTGCCGACGAAAAACAGGTCATTGTCCTCTATACGCAGGGAGGCTGGATTGGTAGCCCCCAGGTCGTCAAACGATATACCGGTCACCGGCCCGGCTTTGCCGTTCACGCTGCCAATATAGCTGCTGCGAATCGTCATGCCGCCGTCGCACCCGGCCACCCGCACGCCGTAGCGCAGTGAGGAATCGATGTCGCACTCGGTGACGGAGCCGTGGAAGCATCTGTTGAAAAATACGTTGGTGTCGTAGCCATAGACCATGGTTTCATCGCACAGGCGAATGGCCTCCGGGCGGCGGCCGGTACCGTCCGAATATACGTAATAGTCCACAAAAACACCTATGGACCGGTCACCATACGTGCTCACCTCCGACACGATCTGGCTGGTGCGAATCGTATTGCTGACGCATTGGCCGACAAATGAAACACCGAATTTGTTTTTATAAAGCTTGCATTTGTCGATGATACTCCCCCACATGCTGCGGGCCTGAATGCCGTAAAAGAAATTGTCAATCATCAGGTTTTCGAAGCGGATGCCGTGCGTCCGCTTCAGCGCCGTGTCAAATGCGATCTGAAATGCCGAGTTCTCCCGCGTGTTTCCGCCGTCTATCCAAAAATCCCGGTAAAACGTCATGCCATGGTCGCTGGCGGCGGCCATGGTTTTAAACCCATCGGCTTGCGGCAGGAATTTGCAGCCGTTGCCGGCTATGCTCAATCTTGGCGCCAGCTCCAGCGCTCCGGTCCATTTATATTGGGCATCGGTCGTGCATTCGAGCACCTGGACGCCGGCGGCATTGCATTCCGCAATGGCCTTGCGCATTTGTTCCGTTTCGTCGGCGCCCATGCCTTCGCACCAGTTATTGAGGTTTTTCCTGTTCAGCAGGTTCAAATTGACCCGGCGCTCCTGGGCAGGTTCCGCGGCCCAGGTTTTCGAAGCCGCGAATACTGCGCCCGAGGCCGTGGCCAGCAGGGCTCTTTTCGCGGGAGAGCTCAGTCCCGAAGCATCGGGCGTGTCGACGTATTCATTGTTCCGGTCGTAGGACATGCTCGGTCACCATCCCATGTGCATATCGCGCGGGTGCGGGCAAGCCGTGCCAGTGGAGGTCCCTGAAGCCTTGGCCTGGACGGGCAAGCCCCGCGGTCGCAGTTTGATCCGTCCTGCACTGCGGGTAGCTGAAGGCGCAAAGTTATCTGACCGGAGTTACACGGCTACGGGGCCTTCTCTTCCCTCTTCTCAATAGGGTGGCGTTGAGGCCTGCCCGGCCAGCCCCGCGAGCAGGTCGTCCACCATCCAGCGCGCTGCAAGCTGGCTCAGATGGTCGTCGTCCGCATAGAACAGCTGGCCCCTGGCCTGCACCGCGCAGCGCGAGGCGATGAGGGTGTCGCACAGCCGCGCCTGCGGTCGCACGCGCACGATGCCGGCGCCCGGCACGGCGTCCAGCAGCGCCGTTGCGGCGGCATGGCGCTCGCGCGTGCGCGCCCAGGAGGTGGAAATCTCCTGCGGCGGCTTCCCGTGCAGCACTATGCCCTGCAGGTTGAGCCGGGCCGGCGTCCAACCGACCTCGGGTACCGGGTACAGCAGCGCCAGGCGATGCCGCGTGGCCAAGTCGGCCAAGTAAGCGCCTAGGGCCGCCTGCTTGGGCGCGGCCGTGTCGGTGAGCCGGCCCGCCGTGTCCAGCGCCAGGTTGCGGCGATAGGGGTAGTCGGTTTCCACGCCGCCCTCGCCGTTGTCGAAGGCCGGCGCGTCTATGGCATTGCCCAGCGGGTATAGGCGCGCCGTCCAGCGTATGGCCACGATCACGTCCGCCAGCCCCGCCTCGGACAGGTAGGCGCGCAGCCGCCGGTCGGCCTCGGCACAGTGCGCCACGTACTGCGGCGTGTTGGCCTCGCGGCTGTCGAACACGCCGGGAATGGGATGGTTGCAGCTGGTGTGCACCAGCACGCCGGCGCGGCCCTGCGCGGCCAGCACCTCGTCCAGCGCCGGGGTGATGGCGTAAGCGTGCGAGTCCCCCAGCAGCGCCACGGTGGGCTTGGCGCCGCGCGCGCCCAGCGGGCAGACGTTGAGCCAGGCGTCACGCGCCGGGCAGCCCTTCACGGGCGACATCGCGGGCTGCACGAAGGCCAACTCCGCGGGCGTGAAGCGCTGCGGCAGGCCCTGGCGCGCCACGGTCACGGCCCCCAGCGCCAGGAACAGCAGCGAACCGGCCAGGCTGAAGCCGAAGATGCCGCGGCGCGACCAGCCGCCGGGCTTGCGAAAAGGCGTCTCCACGAAACGCCACGACGCGTGGGCCAGCAGCAGCGTCAGCACGATCAGGCCGGCGAACATCGCCGCCGAAGGCTGGCCCGGCGACATCAGCCGCGCAAAGGCGAACAGCGGCTGGTGCAGCAGGTAGGCGCTGTAGGAGATGAGGCCCACCCAGGTCATGACACGCAGGGTCAGCAGCCGGCCCACCCAGGTGTGCGGCGTGGCCAACGCCAGCAGCAGCACCGTCCCGACCACCACGGGCAGCGCGCTGAGGCCGGGAAAGCGCGTGTCGGCATCGAGCACCAGCATGGGCACGGCTACCAGCAGCAGCCCGGCCACGCACAGCAGGTTGCGCGCCAGCGGGGAGCAGCGCCAGGGCCACGCCGCGCCTTCGCGCAGCGCAAAGGCCAGCAGCGAGCCGGCAAACAGCTCCCAGGCCCGCATGGGCACCAGGAAGAAGCTGGCCGCGGCGCGGTTGGTCCTCAGCGCCCACTCGCTGCCCACTAGGGATGCCAGGGCCAGCGCCCCCAGCAGCCAGGCCAGGCGGCGCAGGCCCAGGCGCCAGCCCAGCACCATCACCAGCGGGAAAAGCAGGTAGTACTGCTCCTCTACGCCCAGGCTCCAGGTGTGCAGCAGCGGCTTTTCCTCGGCCGCCAGGTCAAAGTAGCCCGTGGTGCGCCAGAAGAAGACGTTGGACAGCGACAGCGCCGTGGCGGCCAGGCTGCCACCGAAGGACTCCAGCTCGACCGGCCGCATCCACACCCAGGCCAGCGGCACGCACAGCAGCAGGGTGAACAGCAGCGCCGGCAGGATGCGCCGGGCCCGCCGCTCGTAAAAGCGCACGAAGGAGAAGCGGCCCGCCTGCAGCTCGCGCAGGATGATGGACGTGATCAGGAAGCCGCTGATGACGAAGAACACGTCCACGCCGACATAGCCACCACTGAAGGCGCCCATGCCTGCATGAAAGAGCATGACGGGCAGCACGGCAAGAGCGCGCAGCCCGTCGATTTCCGGCCGGTGCGGTGGCTGCATGGAAACTTCAGCTGCGCCCGTACGTGTCCTCGAACCGCACGATGTCGTCCTCGCCCAGGTAGGAGCCGGACTGCACTTCTATGAGCTCCAGCGGCAGCCGTCCCGGGTTGCGCAGCCGGTGCGTCTCGCCCAAGGGAATGTAGGTGCTCTGGTTCTCGGTGATGAGCATCACCTTGTCGCCGCAGGTCACCTCGGCCGTGCCGCTGACCACGATCCAGTGCTCGGCGCGGTGGTGGTGCATCTGCAGGCTCAAGGACGCGCCGGGCTTGACCATGATGCGCTTGACCTGGAAGCGCGCGCCGGCATCAATGCTGTCGTACCAGCCCCAGGGCCGGTGCACCTTGCGGTGCGCGGTGTGCTCGCCGCGCTGCTGGCCATCGAGGCGGCTCACGATCTTCTTGACGTCCTGGCTGCACTCGCGCCGGCTCACCAGCACGGCGTCCGGCGTCTCCACCACCACCACGTCGTCCAGGCCGACCACGCCCACGAGGCGGCTGGTGGCGCGCACCAGGGTGTTGCGGCTGTCCTGGACGATGGCGTCGCCCATCACGGTGTTGCCCTGCGCGTCCTTGTCCGCCACCTGCCACACGGCGTCCCAGGCGCCCAGGTCGTTCCAGCCGGCGCTCAAGGGCACCATCAGCAGCTCCATGCCGCTGCCCGGACAGTGCTCCATCACGGCGTAGTCCACCGACTCCGAAGGCACAGCGGCGAACTCCTCGCGGCCCGGGCGCACGAAGCGCTCGTCGGTCTTGCGCGAGGCAAAGGCCACGCGGGTGGCCGCGGCGATGTCGGGGCGGAAACGCTCCAGCGCCTTCATCCAGGCCGAGGCGCGCAGCACGAACATGCCGCTGTTCCAGCAGTACCCGCCCTCCTCCAGGTAGCGCTGCGCCGTGGCGGCGTCGGGCTTTTCCACGAAGCGCACCACGGTGGCGCCGTCGGTGCGTATGTAGCCGTAGCCGGTTTCAGGCCGGTCCGGCGTGATGCCCAGGATGACGATGGCGCCGCCGGCGGCCATGCGCACGGCCTGCTGCACGGCGGCGGTGAAGGCCGCGGGGTCGCTGACGGTCTGGTCCGCCGGCGTGACCACCAGCACCGGGTCCTCGCCGCCTTCGAGCGCCTGCAGCGCCGCCAGCGTCATGGCCGGCGCGGTGTTGCGCCCGCAGGGCTCCAGCAGCACGGCCGCGGGATCGACGCGGATTTCGCGCAACTGCTCCAGCACCAGGAAGCGGTGCTCGTCGTTGCCCACCACCAGCGGCGCGGCGAGCTGGATGTCCGGCGCGCCCAACGCCTGCAAGCGCTGCATCGATTGCTGGAACAGGCTGTATTGGCCGGAGAGCACCAGGAACTGCTTGGGATAGCCGGCGCGCGACAGCGGCCACAGCCGCGTGCCGCTGCCCCCGGCCATGACGACGGGAGCAACGGAGATGGAGTGCTGCATGGGGAAAAGCCGGCTCAGGCGTGGAGCCGAGGCGCAATCGAGAAAACGGCAGTATAGGGGCCGCATTCAGGGGGAAAGGCCCCGGGCGGCGCGGCGAAATGCGCAGCGCGGCGGGCTTCATCAACCCTGGCCCGGTACGCGCCGCAGCGCCCTCACCCCCCGCTCCTGAACTCCGGCACCAGCTCGCGCAGGCACTCGCGCACGGCGGCGTCGCCCGCGCCGGCCGCGGCCTCGCAGCGCGCCAGCCAGGGCGCCACGCGCTCGCGCGCGGCAGCGTCGTTCAGCCGCGCGATGCGCAGCCGCTCGAAGCGCGTGGGCAGCGTGGTGTCGTCGTCGGCCAGCAGCTCTTCAAACAGCTTTTCGCCCGGGCGCAGCCCGCTGTAGACGATGGGCACCTCCTGCGTGGTCATGCCCGCCAGCCGTATGAGCTGCCGCGCCAGGTCCACGATGCGCACGGGCTCGCCCATGTCCAGCACCAGCACCTGGCCGCTCTCCCCAATCGCGGCGGCCTGCAGCACCAGCCGCGCCGCCTCGGGGATGGTCATGAAGTAGCGAATGATGTCCGGGTGCGTCACCGTCACCGGGCCGCCGCGGGCGATCTGCTCCTTGAACTTCGGGATCACGCTGCCGCTGGAGCCCAGCACGTTGCCGAAGCGCACGGCCATGAAGCGCGTGCGCGGGAACTGCCCGGCCAGGTGGCTCACCACCAGCTCGGCCGCGCGCTTGGTCGCCCCCATCACGTTGGTCGGGTTCACGGCCTTGTCGGTGCTGATCAGCACGAAACGCTCGGCCCCCGCCTCGGCCGCGGCCAGCGCCGCGTGGTGGGTGCCCAGCGTGTTGTTGCGCAGCGCGGCGCCGGCGTTGTTCTCCTCCATCAGCGGCACGTGCTTGAAGGCCGCGGCATGGAAGACGACCTGCGGCCGCCAGCGCGCGAAGGTGGCGCGCAGGTGGGACAAATCCTTCACGTCGCCCACCAGCCGCACCAGCGGCAGGTGCGCGAAGCGGTCCGACAGCTCCTGCTCGACGCTGTAGAGGTTGAACTCGCTGAGCTCGTAGAGCACCAGCCGCGCCGGGCCGTAGCGCGCGACTTGCCGGCACAGCTCGCTGCCAATCGACCCGCCCGCGCCGGTGATCAGCACCGTCTTGCCGTTGAGCGATTCGGCGATGCCCGCCTCGTCCAGCAGCACGGGGTCGCGGCCCAATAGATCCTCGGCCTCGACCTTGCGCAGCCGGTCCACGGGGCTGGCGCCGTGGCGCAGCTCCTCCAGCGTGGGCATGGTCAGCACGCGCAGCCCGCTGGCCGCGGCCAGCTCCAGGGCGCGGCGGCGCACGGTGTCGGGCGCGCCGGGCATGGCGATGATCAGGTGCGTGGCCTCGCCGCGCACGTCCTCGCGGGCCACGTCCTCCAGGCGGCCCAGCACCTGCACGCCGGCGATGCGCGCGCCCTGCTTGGCCGCGTCGTCGTCCAGCAGGCCCACCACGCGCCAGCCCTGGCGGTGTATGGCCGACAGCAGCAGCCGCGCCGCCTCGCCCGCGCCCATGATGAGCGCGCGCTGCTGCGCGGCGGCCGTGCCGCCGTTGCCCCCGGCGCTCTGGCGCATGTGCTCGTAGAGCATGCGGTAGCCCACGCGCACGGCGCACACGCCCAGCAGGCTCATGAGCGGGTGCAGCGCCAGCACGGCGCGCGGCACCTCGTGCAGGTGGGCCATGAGCACCACCACGGCGCCCGCTGCCCCGGCGCTGAAGCAGGCCGTGGCCAGCCGGCGCAGCTCACCCAGGCCGACGAAGCGCCACATTGAGCGCGGAATGCCCAGCAGCGCGAACACGGCCAGGTACAGCGCGATGACGCCGGCCATCACCGCCGGGTCGTAGGCCGGCCGCGCGCTCCACCAGCGCTCGAAGCCCAGGCGGAAGAGGTAAGTCGCGTTCCATGCCAGCGCGATGACCACGCCGTCGACCACCATGGACAGCGTCTCGCGCCGCGCCCGCGCGGTCGTGAGCAGCCGCTGGGCGCGGCTCCAGAGGGCGGCGCCGCTCATCGCGCGGCCAGCATGCGCAGCGTGCGCAGCAGGATGCGCAGGTCCGACGCCAGCGTGGCGGCGGCGGCGTAGTCCGCGGCCAGCGCCAGCTTGGCCGGCAGCACCTGCTCGATGTAGGCGCGCTCGGGGTCGGCCGCGCGTGCCAGCAGCGCGTCCTCGTCCAGGTGTGCGAGCGAGGCGGGGTCGGTGATGCCCGGGCGCACCGAGAGCACGCGCTCGCGCAGCGCCGCCGGGTAGTGGCGCACGTAGCGCGGCACCTCGGGGCGCGGGCCGACCAGGCTCATGTCGCCCTTGAGCACGTCCAGGAGCTGGGGCAGCTCATCGAGCCGGCGCGAGCGCAGCCAGCGCCCGGCGCGAGTGATGCGCTCGTCGCGCCCAACGGTGAGCAGCAGCCCGGGGGCGTCGGTGCGCATGGTGCGGAACTTGTGGATGCGGAAGGTGCGGCCGTGACGCCCCACCCGCTCCTGCCGGAACAGCGCCGGGCCGGGCGAGTCCAGCCGTATCCACAGGGCGACGCCCAGCAGCAGCGGCGCCAGCAGCAGCAGCGCCAAGGCGGCGACGGCCAGATCGAAGAGACGCTTTGCCATGTCCATGCACTGCCCGCTCAGCCCAGCGCCCCCCGCACCGCCGCCACCACGCGCTGCACGTCCTCGTCGGTCATGCGCGTGTAGATGGGCAGGCTGACCATGCGCTCGTAGGCGTGCTGGCTGTGGGGGAAGTCCTCGGCCTTCAGGCCGTAGCGCTCGCGCCAGTACGGGTGCTGGTGCAGCGGGATGTAGTGCACGCTGCAGCCGATGCCGGCCTCGAACAGGGCGGTCACCAGCGCGTCGCGCTGCAGCGGCGCGCCCTCGGCCAGGCGCAGCACGTAGAGGTGCCAGGCGTGCGCGTCGCCCGCCAGCGGCTGCGGCGGGGTGATGACGGGCAGATCCGCGAAGCAGGCGTCGTAGACGGCGGCGATCTCGGCGCGGCGCCGTTGAAAACCCCGCGCGCGCGCCAGCTGGTGCAGGCCCAGCGCGGCGGCGATGTCGGTGAGGTTGTACTTGAAGCCCGGGGCGACGATCTCGTAGTACCAGCTCGGCACCGTGGCGGTGAAGCGGTCGAAGGCGTCGCGGCTCATGCCGTGCAGCCGCATCACGCGCGCGCGCCTGGCCAGTTCCGGGTCGCGCGTCACCAGCATGCCGCCCTCGCCCGTGGTCATGGTTTTATTGGCATAGAAGCTGAAGACGGTGGCGTCGCTCTCCAGCGTGCCGATCAGCCGCCCGCCACTGGTGGTCGGCAATGCGTGCGCGGCGTCCTCCACCACCTTCAGGCCATGGCGGCGGGCGATGTCCAGCAGCGCGGGCATGTCGGCGGCCAGGCCCGCGTAGTGCACGGGCAGCAGCGCCTTGGTGCGCGGGGTGATGGCGGCCTCCACCGCGGCCGGGTCGATGTTGAGCGTGGCCGGGTCCACGTCCACCAGCTTCACGTCGGCGCCCAGGTAACGCACGACTTCGGCGGTGGCCGTGAAGGTGTGGGTGGTGGTGATGACCTCGTCGCCGGGGCCGATGCCCAGCGCCTCCAGCGCCAGGTGCAGCCCGGCGGTGGCGGAGTTCACAGCGATGGACTGCAGCGACGCGTCGCCCAGGAACTCGGTGAAGGCCTGCTCGAAGCGGCGCGCCTTCGGACCGGTGGTGATCCAGCCGGAGCGCAGCGTGTCCACGACCTCGGCGATCTCCTCCTCGCCGATTTCCGGCAGGGCAAAGGGCAGGAAGCTGCTCACGACGCCGCTCCTTCGCCGGCCGGCTGCGCGGCGGCGCTGCGGCCTATGCCGTGGTACTCCAGGCCCATGGCGCGCATCAGCGCCGGCTCGAACAGGTTGCGGCCGTCGAACACCACCGGCTGGCGCAGCTGGGTACGCAGCGCGTCGAAGTCCGGGCTCTTGAACTCGCGCCACTCGGTGATGAGCACCAGCGCGTCGGCGTCCTGCAGCGCGGCCGCGGCACTGTCCGCGTAGCGGATGCCGGGGTTGTCGCCGAAGACGCGCCGCGCCTCGTCCATGGCCACGGGGTCGTAGGCCACCACGCGCGCGCCGCGCGCCAGCAGTTGCTGCACCAGCACGCGGCTGGGCGCCTCGCGCATGTCGTCGGTGCCGGGCTTGAAGGCCAGGCCCCAGAGGGCGAAGACGCGGCCGGCGAGGTCGGCGCCGAAGCGCGCGGTGATCTTGTCCACCAGGACGAGCTTTTGCTGGTCGTTGGCGCGCTCCACGGCGTCGAGCACGCGCAGCGCCTGGCCCTGGACCGCGGCGGCGTGCAGCAGCGCCTTGACGTCCTTGGGGAAGCAGGAGCCGCCGTAGCCCGCGCCCGCGTACAGGAAGCTGTAGCCGATGCGCGGGTCGCTGCCCATGCCCAGGCGCACGCGCTCGATGTCGGCGCCCACCTTCTCGGCCAGCAGCGCCAGCTCGTTCATGAAGCTGATGCGCGTGGCCAGCATGGCGTTGGCGGCGTACTTGGTGAACTCGGCACTGCGCACGTCCATCACCAGCAGCCGGTCGCGCGAGCGCACGAACGGGGCGTAGAGCGCGCGCATGAGCAGCAGGGCGCGCTCGTCGTCGCCGCCGACGATGATGCGGTCCGGCCGCATGAAGTCCTCCACCGCCGCGCCTTCCTTGAGGAACTCGGGGTTGGAGACCACGGCGAACTCCAGCTCCATGCCGCGCGCGGCCAGCGCCTGCGCCACGGCCTCGCGCACGCGGTCGGCGGTGCCCACGGGCACGGTGGACTTGTCCACGATGACCTTGTAGTCCGTCATGCGCTCGCCGATGGCGCGGGCCGCCGCCACGACGTGGCTCAGGTCGGCCGAGCCGTCCTCGTCCGGCGGCGTGCCCACGGCGATGAACTGCAACGTGCCGTGGCGCACGGCGGCGTCCACGTCGGTGGTGAATTCCAGCCGTTTGGCGGCCACGTTGCGCTGCACCACTTCCAGCAGCCCGGGCTCGTGGATGGGCAACCCGCCCTCGCGCAGCACCTGGATCTTGCGTTCGTCCAGGTCCATGCACAGCACGTGGTTGCCCATTTCGGCCAGGCAGGCGCCGGTGACCAGGCCCACGTAGCCGGAGCCGACGACGGTGACTTTCATGATGGGGCTCTCCCTTGTTTATTCAGGTTTGGCGATCCAGCACAGCCGGTGCGTGCGCAGCCAGGGCACGGCGTCGAGCAGCCGGTGCAGCGCGGGGTGCACGCGGCAGGCCAGGCGCGCCAGCGGCGGGGCCAGGGTGACGCGGCGCGCCGACAGGCGGCCGTGCGGAAACAGCGCGCGCACGCGCGCCAGGGGCACGCCGCGCACGTCGCGGTTGGCGGGGTTGTCGAAGGCGAAGTCGTACCAGAGCACGGCGCCACCGGGGCGCAGCCAGCGCCACATGGCGTCGGCCAGGCGCTGCTGGAAGGCGTCGTCCAGCAGCGAGGAAAAGACGGTGCTTTGAAAGACGATGTCCTGGCTGGCGGGCGGCACCTCGGCCCGCGACGCGTCGCCCAGCAGCACTTGCGTGGCCGCGGGCAGCCGCGCGCACGCCTGGGCATGGCGCTCGGCCAGCAGCTCGATGCCGCGCAGGTGGGCCGGGCTGAAGCCCAGGCGCAGCAGCTCCAGCAGGTTGTCGCCGCTGCCGCAGCCCACTTCCGTGGCGCGCAGCGCCGCGAGGTTGAAGCCCACGTGCTCGCGCAGCAGCGCGCACAGGGCGCGCTCGCGCTGCTGGCGCGCCAGCAGCACCTCGGGGCGCAGCGGGTGGTAGCGCCCGGCCAGGCCGGCGCGGCGCGCATAGCGCTCGCGCACGGCGGCGGGCTCGTCGTGGGGGGTAGTCATGGCTTGAAGCCGCCTGCAGCCCTCAGCGCGTGAGCTTCGTAAAACGCTCGCGCCCGCGGCCGTGGCGCAGCACGTCCCACCAGCCCAGCAGCGTGCCGATGCCATAGCCCACGTGGTGCGCGGCGATCACCACCGGCAGCCGCGGCAGCAGCGCCCAATGCCCGTCGGCCGCCACCAGCAGCGACAGCGCGCCCACGGCGCCCGCGTAGGCCGCGAGCCATGCCAGCGGCAGCGCCCAGGGCGCGCCCAGCAGCGCCAGCGCGGTGAGCAGCAACTGCCCGCCCACGAAGATGCCGGGGACGAGCTGGCGCAGCGCCGCGGGCTGGCCGTGCTTCCTCATCACGAAGGGCTTCCAGTAGCCGTACTGCAGCCACTGGCGAAACAGCGCCTTGACCGAGCCGCGCGGCTCGTACAGCGAGCGTATGCGCGCGCTCTGCCACACCCGGCCGCCGCCGCGCGTGATGCGCAGGTTGTGCTCGTCGTCCTGGTTGCGGACGAGCTGCTCGTCGAAGCCGCCGAAGCGCTCGAAGGTGTCGCGCCGCCAGGCGCCCAGGTACACGGTGTCGGCCTCGCCCTCGTAGTCGAGCTGGCGCGAGCGCGCGCCGCCGGCCACCCAGCGCGACTGGAAGGCCGCGGCGATGGCGCGCTGCCACGGCGCGCGCCCCTCGGCCCGCCAGGGCCCGCCCACGACCGCCGCGCCGCTGCGCTCCAGCGCGGCGATGCACTGCGCCACGTAGTCCGGCGCGTAGCGGGTGTGCACGTCCATGCGGACGATGACCTCGCCTTGCGCCGCCGCCAGGGCCCGGTTCAGCCCGCAGGAGACGATGCGCCCCGGGTTGTCTATCTGGCGGATGCGCGCATCGGCCGCGGCCATGCGCTGCAGCTCGCCGCGCGTGCCGTCGTCGCTGTCGCCGTCGGCGATCAGCAGCTCCAGCGCCCAGCCCGGCGGCAACTGCTGCGCGCGCGCCGAGGCGCAGAAGGCGGCGATGTGCAGCCGCTCGTTGCGGCAGGGGACGATGACGCTGACGATCCTCACGCCCTGCCCGTTCATGCCGCGGCTCCCGAGGCCAGCGGCGCGCGGCCCAGCAGTTGCAGGTACAGGGCGTACATGCGGTCCATGTGGTCCTTGCGCGCGGCGCGCTGCAGCACGATGGCGCGGTTGTGGCGGCCCATGGCGTCCAGCGTGGCGCGCGGCAAGGCGCACAGCTCGCCTATCGCAGCGGCCAGCGCGGCGGCGTCGCCGGCGGGGACGAGCCGGCCGCCCTGCGGGGTGATCCATTGCCGGTTGGCGGGCAGGTCGGAGGCCACCAGCGCCAGCCCGCAGGCCATGGACTCCAGCACCGACACCGAGGTCGCGTCGCTCTCCGGCACGCTCAGCGAGACGTGGCAGCGCTGCATCCACTGCAGCATGCCGGTGTCGTTCTGGCGGCCGACGAAGCGCACCACGTCCTGCAGGCCCAGGGCGCGGGCCTGCTCGCGCAAGCCGGCCTCCAGCGAGCCGCCGCCCAACAGCGCCAGGCGCACTTGGGCGGCCGGGTCGCGCTGCTTGAGCAGGGCCAGCGCCTGCAGGATGACGTCGATGCGGTAGTTGGGCTCCCAGGAGCGCAGGCTCAGCAGCTCCAGCGCGCCGCCCTCGCCCGCGCGCACGCCGGCCGGCGGCAGCTCGAAATGGGCGGTGTCCACGCCCCAGAGCAGCTCCTCGCGCGGGGCGGTGGCGCCATAGCCGTCCATGGCCTCGATGAGGTCGCGCGAGTCGCCGGTGAGCAGCGCGGCGCGGCGCAGCGTCCAGCCGGTGATGGCGTGCATGAGGCGGCTGCGTTTGGGCGTGACCAACAAGTCCGTGCCCCAGGCGGTGAGCACCACGGGGCGGCGCCCGCAGGCCGCGGCCCACAGGCCGTTGGAGCTGACGTAGTGGCCGTGCACCAGGTCCGGCGCGATGCGCGCGGCGTGGCGGCGCACCGCCGGCAGCGCCAGGAACCAGCCGGCCGCATCGCCGCCGGGGCGGATCGCATGCACGGTCGCCGCGCCCGGCACCACGGCCGGGCGGCGCGTGAGCACGTGGCACTCGGCGCCGCGGCGGTGCATCTCCAGCACCCAGCGTTGCAGGTGCACGCTGTCGGCGTCGCCGGTGAAGAGGATGCGCAGGGGACGGCCGTTCATGGCGGTACTGGTGGGCGTGCTGATGGGCATGCTCATGGCAGCTCTCCGGCCCAGGCGCGGTAGTGCTCGCGCATCTCCGGGTGGAGCTGCAGCAGGGTGCGGTCCACGTCGCGCACGTCGCCCACCACGCGGGCGGGCTGGCCCTGGACGATGGCGAAGTCCGGCACGTTGCCGGAGACGTAGCTGTAGGCCGTCACCAGCACGCCGCGCCCAAGCCGGCTGCCCGGGGCGATGACGGCGTGCGGGCCGATGAAGCAGTAGGGGCCGATCTCGGTGGAGGCCTGGCGGTAGCCGGGCGGGCGCGGGTGGCCGAAGTAGCCGCGGCCGCACACGCGCAGCGCGTGGTGCGAGCTGTGGGTGAGGATGGAGACGTGGTTGGTGATCTGGCAGCCCTCGCCCACGGACAGGCCGCCGGAGGCGTCCAGGAAGTTGAAGTGGCCTATGAAGACGTGGTCGCCGACTTGCAGGCTGTCGCGGTGTTCCACGAAGGCGTGGGTGCTGATGCGGGTGTGGCGCAGCAGCCGGCCGTCGGCCGTGCGCCAGCCGTAGACCATGCGTGGAGCGACCACGCGGCTGAACAGGTGCAGCAGGGCTCTCTTGATGGACACGGCGGGCTGTCGGCAGGGGCGATTGGCAAAGACTTCTATTGTCGCGGCTCGCCCGGCGCCTCCTGCGCCTGGGCCTCGCGCGCGGCGCGCCTGAACAGCCACAAGGCCACGCCAATGGCGCCCAGGTAGGCCGCGCTGGTGCTGGCCGCGGCGCCGAAGGCGCCAAAGCGCGGCACCACCAGCAGGCAGCCCAGGGTGTTGAGGGCCAGCGAGAGCGCGGCGATCAGCCCCGACAGGTGGGGCCGCCCAAGGTGGTTGGTGAAGAAGGCCGAGAGGCTGGAGGCCGCCGCGTAGGCCGCGATGCCCGGCAGCAGCGCCGCCAGCGGCAGGAGCGCGCCGGCATAGGCCTCGCCCAGCACGCGCGGCAGCGCCAGGGCCGCGGCGCCCCACAGCAGCGGCGCGGCGCCCGCGGCCAGCGCCACGTTCATGCGCGCGGCGTGCAGCGCGGTGCGGGCCGCCGCCCGGCTGTCGGGCTGCCCAATGCGGTGGTAGGCCGAGATGGTCAGCGCCGAGGACAGCAGCCACAGCAGCTCGGCCACCTGCACGGCCACCGAGTACACGCCCGCGGCCGCCAGGCCCTCGTTGCGCTCGACCAGGAAGAGCGTGACGCGGTAGTTCAGCAGGCTCACAACGTTGGTGATGCCGATTTCGACCACGAAGCGCGCGTCGCGCCGGAGCCCGCCCCAGGGGGCGTCGGCGGCGGCATCGGCACGGGTCTCGCGCAGCGCCGCGCCCGCGGTGGCCAGGCCCACGAGCGCCTTGGCCGCAACCCAGGCCACGAGCACCGGGCCGAGCAGGTCTGTCGAGCCGCCGACGGGCAGCAGCAGCAGCGCCAGCAGGACGAGCGCGGGCGAGGCGACCTGCGGGAGGTTCAAGGGCGCCATGCGGCCCTGGCCCAGCCACAGCCCGGTGGCGGTGGGCACCAGCAGCAGCAGCGGCGCCACCAGCGCCATGAGGCCCAGGCGGTCGTAGGGCGGGCGGTCCGCGGCGAGGGACCCGGCCAGCAGCACCAGCGAGGCCGCGGCGCCGAAGGCGACGCACACCGCCAGCCAGCGCCGCAGTCCCGCCGCGGGCGGCTCGCGGTGGTGCGAGATGCGCCGCGCCAGCGCCAGGCCGAAGCCGGAGCCCAGGGTGAGCAACAGCGACTCCACGGCGACGAAGAGCGCGAAGGCGCCCTGCACCGCCGGCCCAAGCCGCGCGACGTGGACCATGAGGGCCAGGCCCAGCGCCACGGTGGCGGCGCGCGCGATCAGGTTCAGGCTGGCGCCACGGGCCAGGCCGGCAAGGGACATGGGGATTCGATTTGGGCGGCTGCGAGGGGGCCGCATTGTCGCCGGGCGGGGGTGGCGGCCCGCCGCAGCGGATCAGGGCGAGGCGTCCACGCCCTGGAAAACGTCTGCCAGCGGCACGCCGGCTTCAATCACCGGCAGCGAGAGCACGGCGTCCTCGCTCATGTCGTGGAAAGTCCAGCCGCCGTCGGCGGTGCGCCGGAAAGCCTCGGCGCGGCGCGTGTCGGGATCGAGCAGCACGTACTCGCGCAGTGCGGGAATCCGGCGGTAGAGGGCGAATTTTTGGCTGCGGTCGTAAGCCTGCGTGTTGGGTGAAAGCACTTCAATGACCAGCGCCGGTGCGCGAAAGATCATTTCCGTGGCGAGGTCGGCCTTGTCGCAGGTGACGAACACGTCCGGGTACAGGAGGGTGTCGTCCGCCACCTGCACCTTCATGGATTCGCTGAAGACTTGGCCAGGCGAGCCGTCGAGCACATTGCCCAGATGCCGCACCAGGTTGGCCACCACGCGGCCGTGGCTGCGCCGGCCGCCCACCATCGCAAAGACCTCACCGCGGTGGAATTCGTGGCGGTCGGAGTGAGCGTTCTCCCACTCCAGAAACTCAGCCAGCGACAACTTGTGCTGCGGGACGGCCATGAGCGTGCATTCAGTCCGTAAAGCGTTGCGTTGAATACGGCCCAGTATTGTGCGCTTCTACAATCCGCCCTTTTTCCCGCCGCGAAGCCCTCTTCAGCCATGAGCAGCCACGACCTTCCCCAGACTGACGACAACAAGCTCATCGCCGAGCGGCGCGAAAAACTGGCCGCGCTGCGCGGCCGTGGCGGCGTGGTCTTCCCCAACGACTTCAAGCCCACCCACGACGCGGCCGACCTGCAGCAGCGCTTCGGCCAAACGCCCAACGAGGAGCTGGAGCCGCAAGCCATCGCGGTGGCCGTGGCCGGGCGGCTGATGCTCAAGCGCGTCATGGGCAAGGCCAGCTTCGGCACGCTGCAGGACGCCTCCTTCGGCCCAACCCACGGCCGCGTCCAGCTCTACGTCTCCAAGGCCGACGTGGGCGACGAGGCCTACGACGCCTTCAAGCACAACGACCTGGGCGACATCCTGGGCGCCCAGGGCACCCTGTTCCGCACCCGCTCCGGCGAGCTCTCCATCAAGGTCACGCAGCTTCGCCTGCTCACCAAGAGCCTGCGCCCGCTGCCGGACAAGTTCCACGGCATGGCCGACCAGGAGCAGAAGTACCGCCAGCGCTACGTGGACCTCATCACCGACGAGCACGCCCGCTCGCGCTTCGTGGCCCGCAGCAAGGCCGTGAGCTCCATCCGCCACTACATGGTCGAGCACGGCTTCCTGGAAGTCGAAACGCCCATGCTCCACCCCATCCCCGGCGGCGCCAACGCCAAGCCCTTCGTGACGCACCACAACGCGCTGGACCAGGAAATGTTCCTGCGCATCGCGCCGGAGCTCTATCTCAAGCGGCTGCTGGTGGGCGGCTTCGAGCGCGTGTTCGAGATCAACCGCAACTTCCGCAACGAAGGCATCTCGGTCCGGCACAACCCGGAATTCACGATGATGGAGTTCTACGCGGCCTACTGGAACTACCACGACGTGATGGGCTACACCGAGCAGGTCATCCGCCACGCCGCGCGCCAGGCCACGGGCAGCGCCAAGGTGAGCTACCAGGGCCGCGAGGTGGACCTGGAGCAGCCCTTCGAGCGGCTGTCCATCCGCGACGCCATCGTGAAGTACGTGCCCGAAGTCGGCGCCGAGCGCATTGACGACGAGGCCGCGCTGCGCGCGCAGCTCAAGCACGGCGGCCACGAGGCCCCCGCGCACTGGAACCTGGCGCAACTGCAGTTCGGCGTGTTCGAGGAGTACGTGGAGCACCACCTGTGGGCCCCGACCTTCATCGTGGACCACCCGGTGGAAGTCAGCCCCCTGGCCCGCGCCGCGGACGCCGACCCCACCCGCACCGAGCGCTTCGAGCTCTACATCACCGGGCGCGAGATCGCCAACGGCTTCTCCGAGCTCAACGACGCCGAGGACCAGGCCGAGCGCTTCCTCTCCCAGGTGAAGAACAAGGACGCCGGCGACGAGGAGGCCATGTACTTCGACGCCGACTTCATCCGCGCGCTGGAATACGGCATGCCCCCGGCCGGCGGCTGCGGCATCGGCATCGACCGCCTGGTCATGCTCATCACCGACAGCGCCAGCATCCGCGACGTGATCCTCTTCCCCGCGCTGCGCCGCGAGGGCCAGGTCAACAACGGGCACTGAAGCCCCTGACGCAACCGCCGGCGGCGCCCAAGCGCCGCCGCGGGGACGCCACGCACTCCACACGGCGCCGGCCCGGGACGAACCCGCGCCGGCGCTGCGCTTTTGATCCAGGTGAACCTTCGCACTGCCTGCCGCGCCTACGCTGCGCAGCAAAAGAAGTCGGGGGCAGGAGAACACCAACGCCGAGGAGACCGCGCATGGACCGCCCCCAGGAACCGCTGGACGCCCTGCAATCGCTGCACGCCGTGGAGGCCGCCTGTTGGGCCGAGATGGCCAACGCCGCCGCCTCGCGCGGCCACGCCTGGCGCACCATGACGCTGGCCACCACGGACGGGCGCGAGGCCTTCGCGCGCAGCGTGATCCTGCGCGAGGTGGACGCCGAGGCGCGCGAGCTGCTCTTCTTCACCGACTCGCGCAGCACCAAGGTGCGCCACATCGCCGAGCACCCGCGCGGCACGCTGCTGCTGTGGTCGGCGCAACTGGGCTGGCAGTTGCGGCTGCGCGTGACGCTGGAGGTGGAGACCGCGGGCTTGGCCGTCTCCTCGCGCTGGGCGCAATTGAAGCTCACGCCGGCGGCGCAGGACTACCTCTCGCCCGCCGCCCCCGGCACCCCGCTGTGCCCGCCCTCGCCTGAGCGCGCCTCGCGCGGGCACTTCGCCCTGGTGCACGCCCACGTGCGCGCCCTGGACTGGCTGGAGCTTCAACCCGAGGGGCAGCGCCGCGCCTGTTTCGACGCCCTGGGCGGCAAATGGCTGCAACCCTGAAAACTCATGGTGTGCGCAACATGATCAGCGCAGCCCGGCCATTTGAATCCCGCAGGAAAACAGTTCCGCCATTCAAACGCCAAATTCAACTGCATTCAAATACAGAAACCCAAGATCAATCCCCTATGACCAGCGCTCCGCCCTTTGCGGACATGTATTTTTTTACTACCTCTTCCACACTGCCGGTCATATTGTGATATTCCAGACCCAATATATATCCATATTCCCGGCCGCTGAGCACGCAATGCACCACGCGCACGGGGACCGTGATGAAATCCATGCCGTAGCTTTCCCGGGACAGGGCAAAGCGGAGGCGGCAGGGGGTTTCATGGGGGAAGGGTCGCGGCGCGATCACGCCCACGCCGCCCAGGCTGATGTCCTGCGTGTGCACTTCAATGGGCGGCTGACCGGGAACCAGCAGATGCCCCGTACCGGAGATGAACTTGCGTGGAAAGCGGCGCCGGTCCATGCCGGCTGCGGGCCAACTGGTGTCTTCAGATTCTGGAAACATGGGCGCGGGTTCCCGCTGGAATATGACGGGATCACAAGTGGAACGAGGCCGCCAGTATTGCGGCATCCCTTCGCCGGCCCATGCGGCGGCCGCGCCCGCGAGCCCCACATATCACAGTCCGGCCACCATTGGCCGGACGTTTTCATGGATTCTGCAATCTGGGCCGGTTCAACTGCCGGAGCCCATCATCAAGGAAGTGGCCGCCATGAAGCGGCTGATGGTGGCCATGGTGTTGGGCGGCAAATTGACGAATTGCAGGCCCACCAGAAACCCACGCTGCCGGCCGCTCAATATGCTGTGAACCACCCGCACCGACACGGCCAGAACGTCCATGCCGGCCGGCTCGCGCGGCAGCGTGAAATGCATTTCGCACAGCAGCTCATAAGGCAAATTCAGCGGTGACACCACGCCCATGCCGCCCAAGCTGATGTCCTGCGTGTGCACTTCGAAGGCCGGCCGCCCCGGCACCACCACGTAACCGGTGCCTGAGAGGAATTTGCGCGGGTAAAGCCGCCTGTCCTCGTTCAGGTTGACCCAGGTGACGGCTTCTTCTGTTGCGGACATGACGACTCCCTTGACGACGGCGGCTCGGCCAGTGTGCTCAGCGATGCTTGAAGCTGGGCTTGCGTTTGGTCAGGAAAGCGTCCATGCCCTCCTTCTGGTCCTCGGTGGCGAACATGGAGTGGAAGAGGCCGCGCTCGTAGGCGATGCCTTCGGTGAGCGTGCTTTCAAAAGCGCGGTTGACGCAGTCCTTGGCCATCATCACCGCCGGCAGCCCCCAGCCGCAGATGGCGGCGGCGGCGGCAAGCGCCTCCTGCATCAACTGGCCGGCGGGTACCACGCGCGACACCAGCCCGGCGCGCTCGGCTTCCTGCGCGTCCATCATGCGGCCGGTGAGGATGAGGTCCATGGCCTTGCTCTTGCCGATGGCGCGGGGCAGCCGCTGCGTGCCGCCGGCGCCGGGCATGATGCCGATCTTGATTTCCGGCTGGCCGAACTTGGCCGTGTCGGCGGCGATGATGAAGTCGCACATCATGGCCAGCTCGCAGCCGCCGCCCAAGGCAAAGCCGGAGACGGCGGCGATCACGGGCTTGCGCACCTGGCGGATGGTTTCCCAGTTGCGGGTGATGAACCGGGTCTTGAACACGTCCATGAAGTCGCGCTTGGCCATGGCGGCGATGTCGGCGCCGGCGGCAAAGGCCTTTTCGCTGCCGGTGATCACGATGCAGCCCACCGCGTCGTCGGCGTCGAAGGCCAGGAGCGCCTGGCCCAGCTCGTCCATGAGCGGGTCGTTCAGGGCGTTGAGCGCCTTGGGCCGGTGCAGCGTGATCACCGCCGTCTTGAGCGCGCCGTCCTCGCCGCCGTGCAGCGCCGTCATCAGGTTTTCGAATTCCATGGGGTGTCTTCTCTGTCGGGGAGTTCAGGTGCGGCGATGACTATAAGCGCCGCACCCCGGGACCCGGGGAATTGACGGGGGAGGCTTCCCCCGCGGCCCCCGGCGGCGGCCTTCAGCGCGACTGCAGCGGCAGCCGCTTGAGCCGCAGGTCGGCCCACACGTCGGCGGACTGGCGTATGAGCAGCCGCACGGGCAGGTATTGCAGCGACGGCGCAAACCAGGCCTCGGCCGTCATGACCTCGCCCGCCACGGGCTCGCGCCTGGGCTTCACGTGCACGGCGCTGAGGCGGCCCAAGGGGGTTTCGATCTCCTCCTCGCCCAACACGTCGTAGGTCCACGGGTCCAGCCGGCGCGGCAGCGCCAGGGGCAGCTCCACCGCGTTGCCGCGGCGCAGCAGCGAGGGCTGCAGCGTGAAAAGCCAGGTGAGCTGGACGAACTGGCTGGCCGAGTCCTGCACGCCGGCCATGGGCACGCGGCGCGAGCCGTTGGCCAGGACGATGGCGTCGTCCTCGAAGCGCACGGTGGCGCGGCGCGGGGAGAGGAAACCCAGTTGCGTTTCCTCGTCGTAGCGGCGCGGGGACAGGCCGCGGCTGTTGACCTCGCCGTCGCTGGTCATGCGCCGTGTCATCAGCGGCGCGAAGCCGGGGCCCACCACCACTTCCAGCCGCACCTGGTAGCGCCTGTCCTGGCGCAGCCACAGCACGCGGGCGCTGCCGTGCACCTCACCGCGGTACCAGCCGCCGAGCTCGTATTCGAGCTGGGTGGAGGGCGGCCAGTCGCGCAGCGGGTCGGCTACGGCGGTGGCGGCCGGGTCCACGGGCGCGACGGGGACGGCGGAAGCGGCCGGGTCCGGCGGCAGCGGGGCGGAAGCGGCCGCGACGGCGGCAGGCGCGGACGCCGCGGGCGCCGGGTCGGAGGCGGCCTTGGCCACGGTGGATGCAGTCTCGGCCGGGGCGGAAGCCGCCGCCTGCGGCGCCGAGGCGGCGGCTTCGGCGGCAGCCGCGTCCTGGGCGGAAGGCTCCTGGGCGGCCTCTTTCGGCAGCTCTTGCGGCGGTTCCTCTCGCGGTGGTTCCTCGCGCGGCTTGGGCGCCGAGGCGGCCTCGGCCGGCTTGGGTGGCGCCTTGGCCACGGGCGGCGGCGGCGGTGGCTTGGGCGGTGCGGCGGGCGGCGGCGGCGGCACGGTGGGTGCGAGCTCGCGGACGAAGGCGACCTCGATCGGCGGCGGCGGGGCGTCGGCCTGCGGCAGCGACAGCGCGACCTCGTCCAGCAGCCGCACGTGCGCCAGCAGCACGGCCAGGGCCAGCAGGGTCAGGGCGAGCAGGCGGCGGCGCGGGCGAAGCCGAGGCCTGAAGTTCGAGGGCATGGCGCGTCAGGCCGGCTGCGTCAGTACTTGCGGCGACGACGCACCGCCCGCCCTCACCCCAGCAGCCACGCCTTGCGCCGCGCCTTGGCCTCCTCGGCCACGCCCTCGTCCACCGCCAGGGCGACGGTGCCCGGGTGGTCGGCGGGCGGCGCGACGTGGCAGGTCAGCACGCGCTGGTTGCGCACCAGCAGCAGCTCGAACGGGGCGCCCACGGTGAGCCATTGCTGCGCGTCGTCCAGCCGGCGCACGCGCCAGCGGTCCACGGCCAGCAGCTCGTCCCCGGCCGACACGCCCGCGCGCTCCGCGGCGCTGCCGCGCAGCACCGCGCGCACCTGCACGCCCGTCACCGGCCCTTCGCTCAGGCGCAGGCCCAGCGCGGCGGCAAAGCCCTGGGGCTCGGCCTTCCAGGCCACGCCCATGCGCTCCAGCAGCGGGCGCACGTCCACGTCCTGCGTGCCGTGCACCCAGCGGCGCAGCTCCTCGGCCAGCGAGCGCCCGGCCACCTGCTGCACGGCCAGCGCGATGTCGTCCTCGCCGATGGGGCCGCCGCCGCTGTCGCGCCAGAGGGTGCGCATCACCTCGTCCAGCGAGCCGCCGCCGCTGCCGCGCAGCGTCAGATCCAGCGCCAGCGCCACCAGCGCGCCCTTGGCGTAGTAGCTCACCGTGGCGTTGGGCGTGTTCTCGTCGGCCCGGTAGTACTTGACCCAGGCGTCGAAGCTGGACTGCGCCACGCTCTGCACGAAGCGCCCCGGCGTGGCCAGCACGCCGTTCAGGTTCTTGGCCACCAGCTTCAGATAGCGCGCCTCGTCGATGAGCCCCGCGCGCACCAGCAGCAGGTCGTCGTAGTAGGAGGTGAAGCCTTCGAAGAACCACAGGAGCTGGGTGTAGTTCTCCTGCGTGTAATCCAGGGCGTGGAACTCGCGCGGCTTCATGCGCTTGACGTTCCAGCTGTGGAAGTACTCGTGGCTGATGAGGCCCAGCAGGGTGACGTAGCCGTCGGTGAGCGCGGCGGCGGGCGTGCCGCGGCGCGGCAGGTCGCGGCGCGAGGCGATCAGCGCCGTGCTGGCGCGGTGTTCCAGGCCGCCGTAGCCGTCTTCCACCACGTTGAGCAGGAAGACGTAGCGCTCAAAGGGCGCAGCCTCGTCCTGCGGGTGCCAGAAGGCGATCTGCGCCTGGCAGATGCGCCGCGCGTCGTTCAGCAGCCGCTCGCCGTCGAAGCCGGGCCAGGCGCCGGCCACGATGAATTCATGCGGCACGCCGGCCGCTTCGAAGCTGCCGCGCCAGAAGCGGCCCAGCTCGAAGGGGTGGTCGACCAGCTCGTTGTAGTCGGCGGCGGCGTAGGCGTGGGCCCCGGCGCCAGGCGCGGCGGACATGGCGGTGGCGACGTCCCAGCCTTCGGGCAGCGGGCCGAAGCTGATGCCGTGGGGCTCGTGCTCGCGGCCTTCGACGCGCAGGCACAGGCTGGTGCCGTTGAAGAAGCCGCGGTCGGCGTCCAGGAAGGCGGTGCGCACCGAGGTGTCGAAGGCGTAGGCCAGGCAGCTCACTTCCAGCGGTGCGCCGTTGCCGGCGGCGGCGTCGCAGCGCGCCACCCAGGTGGTCTTGTCCAGCTGCTGCAGCGGCACGTCGCGGCCGCCCTGGCGGGCGTGCAGCCCCGAGAGGTGGCGGCCGAACTCGCGCACCATGTAGCTGCCCGGTATCCACACCGGCAGGCTCAGCCGCTGCTCGGCGGCGGGTTGCGGCACGGTGAGCGTGACGCGCCAGAGGTGAGAGGCGGCGTCCTCGACGTCAATGCGGTACTGGATCATGGCTGCGGGCGATGGTCAGGCGTTGAACGACAGGGCCGCCGCGCCGGCGCCCCGGGGAATGGGGCGTGTCGGGCAGCTCAGGTGCCCGCCGCGCCCAGGAAGCAGCTCAGCGCGCCCACGGCGGTGAGGCGAAAGCGCAAGGTCAGCCAGGCCTGCAGGCCCAGCGAGGGGTAGACGCGGCGGTCCACCAGGTAGCAGGCCACCAGCAGCACGCCCTGCAGCACCAGGCCGGCGTAGGGCGGCATCAGGAGCGCCACCCAGGCCAGCAGCGAGGGCACCACGCCCCAGGTGAAGAGGCGCGGCTGGCCGTGTATGAAACCCAGCCCCCAGTGGATGCCGCCGAGGAAGGAGACGATGAGCGCCGCGTAGGCGGCCAGCACGTCCACGACGTAGGGGTGCGCATCCGGACGGACGAACCACACCAGCAACGCACCGAGGACGAAGGGAATCAGTCCGGCATAGCCCAGGCGCAGCGCGGGCTGCACGGGCAGGTAGGGGCCGGATGGGGCGACGGTGACGGGCGTATGCATGTGCAACATTGTGCCGCCGCACCCCCTTGCGGCCGGCTGACCCGGTGGGCCCGGCGCGACACCGGCCGGTGTCCTGGCCGGGACAGCGGCCGCAGGGCCGATCAGGACTTGCGGGCGCTCTCGGCAAGCTGCTTCTCGACCTCGGCGGCGGAGACGGCGCCGGGCACGCGGGTGCCGTCCTCGAATATCAGCGCCGGCGTACCCTGCACGCGGTGCTTCTTGCCGAAGGCCACGTTGCGCTCCAGCGCGGCGGTGTCGCAGTCGCCGCCCATGCTGCGCGGCGGGGTGACGCCGCCCAACATCCAGTCGCGCCAGGTCTTGCCCTGGTCCTTGGCGCACCAGATGGCCTTGGACTTCACGTCCGAGTCCGGCCCAAGGATGGGATAGAGGAAGGTGTAGACCGTGACGTCCTTGATGGTGGCCAAGTCCTTCTCGAAGCGCTTGCAGTAGCCGCAGTTGGGGTCCACGAACACGGCGAGCTTGCGCGAGCCGTTGCCCTGCTTGATGACCACGGCGTCCTTGAGCGGCAGGCTGGCGAACTCGATGGCGGTGAGCTTGTTGAGCCGCGCCTCGGTGAGGTTGGTCTTGGTGCGGGTGTCGACGATCTGGCCCTGGATGAGGTGGTCGCCCTTGTCGTCGGTGTACATGACGTCGGTGCCGATGCGCACCTCCCACAGGCCCGGCACGGTGGTGCGGCTGACCTCGTCGATCTTGGGCAGGTTGGGCAGCCGCTCGGCGAGGTTCTTGCGGATCTGCGCCTCCTGCGCCACGGCGCCGAAGGCGGCCGCGGCCAGCAGCGCCGAGAGGGCCAGGCGTTGCAGGCCCCGGGGGGCGGCGGGGGATTCGGTGCGCTTCATGGCGGCTCCTTAGGTGCCCAGGGCGCGGCCGGCGAGCCAGCGCTTGAGCGGCGTGAGTTGATTGACCAGGTCGAGGCCGCGGTTGCGCAGCTCGCGCAGCACGGGGGCGTCCTGTTCGAAGAGGTGCAGCAGGCCGTCGGTGAGCTGCTGCATGGCCATCGTCGGCACGGCGCGCTCGCGCACGTAGCGGCGCAGCAGCTTTTCGTCGGAAAGGGGCCGCCACGGCTCGCGCTGCGCGATGACCAGCGCCAGCGCCTGCACGTCGCCCAGGCCCAGGTTCAGGCCCTGGCCGGAGAGCGGGTGCACGGTGTGGGCCGAGTCGCCCAGCAGCACCCAGCCGGGGCCGCACAGGGCTTCAGCACGCGAGAGCTGCAAAGGCCAGCCGACGCGGGGGCCGTCCAGCTTCAAGGTGCCGGCGGCGCCGCCCGTGGCTTCATTCAAGGCGGCGTCGAAGTCGGCGTCGGACAGGGCCTGCAGGGCCTGCGCGCGCTCGGCGGGCATGGACCACACCAGCCCGTAGGAGCACCGCGGCTGCGGCCGGTCGAAGGGCAGCAGGGCCAGGATGTCGGGGCTGCGGAACCACTGCCGCGCCACGCCCTCGTGCGGCCGGTCGGCCACCAGGCGCGCGGCCACGGCGGTGTGGCCATAGGGCTTCACCTGGAAATTCACGCCGAGCGCCTCGCGGGTGGCGGAGTGCTTGCCTTCGCACAGCGCCGTGAGCGTGGCCTGCACTTGGGCGTCGGCCGGCAGCTTGGTGACGTGGGGGGCGAAGCGGATGGCGGTGGCCAGGGCTTCGTCCAGCGCCTGCGCGTCCACGATCCAGCACAGCGCGTCCACGCACTGGCCCCAGGCCGAGAACTCCAAGCGGCTGCCGTGGGCGTCGCCGTGCACCAGCATTTCGGAGACGGCGGTGGCGGCGTCGGCCGGCATCGCGTCCCAGACCTTCAGGTTGCGCAGCAGGTTCACCGCCTGCGCGTTGAGCGCGTAGGCGCGCACGTCCGGGCCGGCGCCGCGGGGCGGCGAGGCCAGCAGCGCGACGCTCAAACCTTGGCGGGAGAGCGCCAGCGCCAGGCTGCGGCCCACCGCACCGGCGCCGCGCACGGCGATGTCGTAGGAACTCATGCCAGGAATTGTAGGCAGCGCCGCCAACCCATCCTTTCAGGGGGATGCGCGGGTAGGATGCCGGCCCTCCCCCGTCCCCTCCGAGGCTTTATCCGTGAGCGACCTCTCCCTGCGCCTGCACTCGCTGTTTACGTATCCGGTGAAGTCCTGCGCCGGCATCGCGCTGCAACAGGCCCACCTCACGGCCACCGGGCTGGAATACGACCGTGCCTGGATGCTGGTGGACGCGGACGGCGATTTCGCCAGCCAGCGCCAGTGGCCGCGCATGCAGCTCATCCGGCCCAGCTTCGAGGGCGACACGCTGCTGCTGCACGCGCCTGACATGCTGCCGCTGGCGCTGCCGCTGGAAGTCCAGGGCACGCCGCGCCAAGTGAAGGTCTGGGACGACGAGGTGACGGCGCTGGACCAGGGCGACGCCGCCGCAAACTGGTTCGAGGCCGCCGTGGGCACGCCGCTGCGGCTGGTGCGCTTCGACCCGGCGCAGCGCCGGCTGTCGCAAGCGAAGTGGAGCGCCGGTGTGGAGGCGGAGAACGCCTTCAGCGACGGGTTTCCCATCCTGGTGGCTTCGACGGCGTCGCTGGCTGAGCTGAACGCGCGGCTGGCGTCGCGCGGCCAGCCGCCGGTGACCCTGGAGCGTTTCCGGCCCAACGTGGTGCTGGACGGGCTGGAAGACGCCAACGGCGAAGACTTCATCGACACGCTGGATTTCGAAGGCGGCGTGCAGTTGAAACTCGTGAAGCCGTGCGTGCGCTGCTCGATTCCCAACGTCGATCCGGCCACCGCCGAGCGCGGCCACGAGCCGGGCGACACGCTGGCCACCTACCGAGCCGATGCGCGCATGAAGGGGCGCATCACCTTCGCCATGAACGCCGTGATCACGGCCGGCGTGGGCGCCGGGCTGCGCGTGGGCGAGGCGGTGGAAGCGGAGCTGGCCGTCTGAAGCCGTGTGAGAAACGCCGCGCCGGCGCCGCCGCGCAAGCCCCGTGCGGGGCTGGTCAAGGGGCCGGGCGACTAGAATTTCGCCCCTCTTCGGCCTCTTGCGCCGCCTTCCGCTTTTCAGCCTTCTTACCCGGAATCTCCCCATGAGCCTCAAGTGCGGCATCGTGGGCCTGCCCAACGTGGGCAAGTCCACCCTCTTCAATGCGCTGACCAAGGCGGGCATCGCTGCCGAGAACTACCCCTTCTGCACCATCGAGCCCAACGTGGGCGTGGTGGAGCTGCCCGACCCGCGGCTGGACAAGCTGTCGGAAATCGTGAAGCCGGAGCGCGTGGTGCCGGCCATCGTGGAATTCGTGGACATCGCCGGCCTGGTGGCGGGCGCGTCCAAGGGCGAAGGCCTGGGCAACCAGTTTCTCTCGCACATCCGCGAGACGGACGCCATCGTCAACGTGGTGCGCTGCTTCGAGGACGAGAACGTCATCCACGTGGCCGGCAAGGTGGACCCGATTGCCGACATCGAGGTGATCCAGACCGAGCTGTGCCTGGCCGACCTGGGCACGGTCGAGAAAAGCCTGCACCGCTACGTCAAGGCCGCGCGGTCGGGCAACGACAAGGAAGCCGCCGCGCTGGTCAAGGTGCTGGAGAAGTGCCAGGCCGCGCTGGACCAGGCCAAGCCGGTGCGCACGATTGACTTCAGCAAGGAAGAGCTGGTCATTCTCAAGCCGCTGTGCCTGATCACGGCCAAGCCGGCGATGTTCGTGGGCAACGTGGCCGAGGACGGCTTCGAGAACAACCCCTTCCTGGACCGCCTGCAGGAGTACGCCGCCAGCCAGAACGCCCCGGTGGTGGCCATCTGCGCCAAGACCGAGTCCGAGCTGGCCGACATGGAAGACGAAGACCGCGCCATGTTCCTGGCCGAGATGGGGCAGGACGAGCCGGGCTTGAACCGCCTGATCCGCGCCGCCTTCAAGCTGCTGGGCCTGCAGACCTACTTCACCGCCGGCGTGAAGGAAGTGCGCGCCTGGACCATCCACATCGGCGACACCGCCCCGCAGGCCGCGGGCGTGATCCACACCGACTTCGAGCGCGGCTTCATCCGCGCGCAGACCATCGCGTTTGACGACTTCATCGCCTACAAGGGCGAGCAAGGCGCCAAGGACGCCGGGAAGATGCGCGCCGAGGGCAAGGAATACGTGGTCAAGGATGGCGACGTGATGAACTTCCTGTTCAACGTCTGATCCCGCGCCGGCCGCTTGGGCGCTGAAAGCGCGCCCCGCCGCGCCGCCTCGCCAAGCTTCTACAGCCCCGCCCATCCTCGCGATGGCGGGGCTTTTCGTTGGGCGCTGCGCCGCCTGTAACCACTCCACGCCTCGCCGGTATAAGCCCCTGACAAGACAAAAACAGGGGGTCGACGTGGACGCAGCGGGAGCCGAGCCGCCGTTGGCGCGCACCGTGGCGCGCGCCGCCGCGGGCGATCGCGCGGCCTACGCGGCGCTGGTGCGGCAGTTCCAGCGCCCGCTGTTCGCCTTCCTGGGCCGCATGGGGCTGCGCCAGGCCGAGGCCGAGGAACTGGCGCAAGACACCTTCATTCGCGCCTGGCAGCACCTGCCCCGCTACGACGCGGCGCAGGGCGCCTTCTCCACCTGGCTCTTCACCATCGCCCGCCGCCTGGCGCTCAACGCGCTGGACCGCGCCGAGCACCAGCGGCTGCAGGGCGGGCTGGACTTATCCGCCGACGACGGCGCCGCGGCGCCCGCGTGCGACGCCCCCGGCCCGGCGCAGGCCCTGCAGGCGCGCCAGGACGGCGCCGCGCTGCAGGCCGCGCTGCGCCGCCTGCCCCCGCACGACCGCAGCGTGCTGGCGCTGGCCTACGTGCACGAGCTGTCGCTGGCCGACGTGGCCCGCATCGAGGACTGCACGCCCGCCGCCGCCAAGGCCCGGCTGCACCGCGCCCGCGAACGGCTGCGCCAGGCGCTGGCCGACGCATCACACCTTCCCGCACGGGAGCAAGCATGAATCACCTGCCTGAGGACGACGAGCGCTGGCTGGACGAGGCCCTGGACGCGCCGCTGCTGCTGCCGCCCGCCGATTTCACCGAGCGCGTGATGGCCGCGCTGCCGCCGCCCGCCGTACCGCCCTCGCCCGCCGCACTGGCCCGCCAGCGCGCCGCGCGCTGGCTCAAGGCGCTGGCGCTGGCCGCCGGCGGCACCGCGGGGCTGGCGCAGGCGCTGTCCTTCGCCTGGGGCCTGTGGACGGCCACGACCCTGGGCGCGGGCTGAAGGCGCTGCGCATCACCGCCATTCCACCAGCCCGGGGCGCGCACCGCACCGGGCCCGCCAAGACACATCGAGGAGAGGACGGAACCGTCATGAATCCGCTGGACCTGAACCTGCGCACCGCCGCCGCCGTGCGCCCGCAGCCGGCACGGGCTGCTTTGAAATCGCTGGTCCTGCCCGGGCTGGGGCAGTGGCACAACGGGCAGATAGACCGCGCGGCCTGGTTCTTCCTGGCCTTCGCCTTCCTGTGCGTGCCGGCCATGGCCGTGGTGGCGCTGTGGCTGCCGCCCTCCTGGACGGCGCCGGCGCTGGCGCTGGGGCTGCTGCTGACGCTGGGCGTGTGGGCGGGCTCGGTGGTGGACGCCTGGCGCACGGCGCGGCGCGGCGATCTGCCCGCGGCCGACCCGCTGCCCGGCCTCGCCACCGCCGGCACGCCGGTGTGGCGCATGGCGGGGGTGACGCTGCTGCTCGTCGTCCTGTTCGACGTGGTGGCACTGCCGCTGCTCATCATCACCGTGCGCGCCTACGTGGTGGAGCCCTTCCGCATTCCGTCCGGCAGCATGGCGCCGGCGCTGTGGCCGGGCGACTTCGTCTTTGCCGACAAGCGCTATGCCCGCAACTTCGGCGCACCGGTGCGGCGCGGCGACGTGGCCATCTTTACCTACCCCAACGACCGCACCGTGCTCTACGTCAAGCGCGTGGTGGCGCTGCCGGGCGACAAGGTGCAGATGCGCGGTACCGAGCTGCTGGTCAACGGCGAGCCCTCGCCCGTGCCGGACGCGCCGCAGCCGCCGGCCGCCGAACTGCAAACGGCGCACGTGCCGCCGGGCAGCTTGTCGACTGACAAGCGGCCGGCGCAGTGGGACATGGTCGTCCCGCCGGGGCAGGTGTTCGTCCTGGGCGACAACCGCGTGGCCAGTGTGGACTCGCGCGACTTCGGCACCGTGCCCATGCACGACGTGGTCGGCCGCGTGCGGCAGATCTGGTTCTCCTGGGGAGCGGATGGCGTGCGCTGGCAGCGGCTGGGGCGCGTAATGAAGTGAGTAGTCTCCCGCTTAGCACTCCTACACCACGAGTGCTAATATTTTGGGAACCAAACGCACACCCCCCGTGTCTGAGCACTCCATGAACATGTCCTCTGCGAATGCTGTTGCTCTGCGTGACCCGTGGGCCCTGGTGCCGTCGCTCGGCAACCTGGACGCCTACATCACCGCCGTCAACCGGATCCCGCTGCTGACGGCTGAAGAAGAGAAGGACTGCGCCACCCGGCTGCGCGACCATGGCGACGTGCAGGCCGCCGGTCGCCTGGTGCTGTCGCACCTGCGCCTGGTGGTGTCGGTCTCGCGCCAATACCTGGGCTATGGGCTGCCGCACGGCGACCTGATCCAGGAAGGCAACGTGGGCCTGATGAAGGCCGTCAAGCGCTTCGACCCCGACCAGGGCGTGCGCCTGGTCAGCTACGCGCTGCACTGGATCAAGGCCGAGATCCACGAGTACATCCTGCGCAACTGGCGCATGGTCAAGCTGGCCACGACCAAGGCGCAGCGCAAGCTGTTCTTCAACCTGCGCTCGCTCAAGCAGGGTTTCAAGAACGAGGCCGAATCCGGCCGCAGCTGGCGCAATTCGCTCAGCGGCGACGAGGTGCGTACGGTGGCCGAGCAGCTCAACGTGAAGGCCGAGGAAGTGCGCGAGATGGAAACGCGCCTGTCCGGCGGCGACGTCGCGCTGGAACCCCAGGGCGACGACAGCGAGGAAATGACCTTCGCCCCCATCGCCTACCTGGCCGACGAGGCAAGCGAGCCCACCCGCGTGCTGGAGGCGCGCCGCCGCGACGTGATGGCCAGCGACGGCATCCTGCGCGCGCTGGACGCGCTGGACGCGCGCAGCCGCCGCATCGTCGAGCAGCGCTGGTTGCAGGTGAATGACGACAACTCCGGCGGCAAGACACTGCACGAGCTGGCCGAGGAGTACGGCGTCAGCGCCGAGCGCATCCGCCAGATCGAGGTCGCGGCCATGAAGAAGATGCGCAAGGCCATGGAGGCCACGGCGGCCTGAACGGCGGGGCCGCGCAGGCACCCTGCTTCTTCAAGTCTGCCCAAACGACGACGGCCCCCGCGGGGGCCGTCTGCTTTTGTGGCGCCTATCCGCCGCCGTTCAGGCCGGGGCGGTATTGGACAGCAGCTTCTTGATGTCGTCGGCCAGTGCCTGCGGACCACCGGCACCGTAGCGGCTGAACAGGCGCACGCGGCCTTGCGGGTCATAGATGTAGCTGCCGGCGGTGTGGTCCAGGGTGTAGGCGTCGTCGGTCTTGCCCGGCACCTTCATGTAGAAAACCTTGAACTCGCGCGCCAGCGCCTTGAGCTGCGTGGGCTCGGGGCGCAGGGCGATGAAGCCGGCGTCGAAGTTTTTCACGTAGGCGCTCAGCAGCTCCGGTGTGTCGCGCTCGGGGTCCAGCGTCACGAAGATGCCTTGCACCTTGTCGCCGTCGGCGCCCAGCGAACGCTTGACCTCGGCCAGCTCGGCCAGCGTGGTGGGGCACACGTCCGGGCAATGCGTGTAGCCGAAGAAGACCACGACCACCTTGCCCTTGAACTCGGAAAGCGTGCGCACCTTGCCCTGGGCGTCCGGCATCTCCAGCTTGCCGGCGTAGTCGGCGCCGGTGATGTCCACGGCGTTGAACGTGGCGACGGTGGCCTTGGGCTGAGCGGCCTCGCCGCCGCTGCCGACGCGATCGCAACCGGACAGGGCCAGCAGCAGGGAGGAGACGCCGGCCAGGGTGAAGCTGCGGCGTGAGGCGCGATGGGTGATGCAGCGTGAGGTCACAGGGCTATCCATGGGCTCAGGTAGTGGTCCAGCAGCAGCGCCGCGAACAGCAGCGACAGGTACAGGATGGAGAAGCGGAAGGTCTTGCGCGCTTGGGCGTCGCTGTAGTCACGCCACAGTTTCCAGGCGTAAGCGATGAAGAGGCCGCCCAGCACCAGCGCGGACACGAGATAGGTCAGGCCGCTCATGCCGTAGAGCCAGGGCAGCAGCGTGGCGGCCAGCAGCACCAGGCTGTAGAGCAGCACCTGCAGCCGCGTGAACTCCGAGCCATGGGTGACGGGCAGCATGGGCAACCCGGCACGGCGGTAGTCCTCGGTGCGGTACAGGGCCAGGGCCCAGAAGTGCGGCGGCGTCCACAGGAAGATGATGAGGCACAGCATCAGCGCCTCCGGACCCACGTCGCCGCGCACGGCGGCCCAGCCCAGCACCGGCGGCATGGCGCCGGAGGCGCCGCCGATGACGATGTTCTGCGGCGTCATGGGCTTGAGCACCACCGTGTAGATCACGGCGTAGCCGACGAAGGTGGCGAAGGTCAGCACCATGGTCAGCGGGTTCACGAAGGCCCACAGCAGCGCACTGCCCGCGGCGCACAGCAGCGCGGAAAAGAGCAGCGTCTGCCGGTTGCCGAGTTGCCCGCGCGCGGTGGGCCGCCAGGCCGTACGCGACATGCGGGCGTCTATGTGCTGCTCCACGACACAGTTGAAGGCAGCCGCGGCTGCGGCCACCAGCCAGATGCCGGCCGTGGCCGCCAGCACCGTGACGGCCGGCGGCAGCCCCGGCGCGGCCAGCAGCATGCCTATGAGAGCACAGAACACGATGAGCTGCACCACGCGCGGCTTGGTCAGCGCATAGAACTGGCGCCACAGCGGGATGTGTACCTGCGAGGCGTTGCGCACGGCAGCGGCGGTGCCGGCCACGGGTGGTGGGGTCACGGAGGAATGGGTTGCGCTTTGGGTCATGGGTATCTCACTCCGGGAGCCAGTGCGGGCTGCGTACCGCGGCGAGCGGGTAAAACTTGGCGCGCGCCGCGGTGGGCACGCATGAGCATCATGCTCAGGATCACGATCAGGGCGGCGGCGCCGCCGGTGTGGCCCACGGCGGCCAGCAGCGGCCAGCCCAGCACCACGTTGGACACGCCGCTGGCAAGCTGCCACCCGCCCACCGCGAGCAGCGCGCATGCCCAGCGCCGCGCCTGTGCCTCATCCAGGCGCCACAGCCGCCAGGCCATCAAGACCAGCGCGGCGAGCACCGCCAATGCCATCAGCCGGTGCGTGAAGTGGATGGCGGTGAGTGCGGCAAACGGCAAGTAATCACCGTCGCCGGTATTACCCAGCGCGCGCTGCAAAGTAAAACCGTGCTGGAAGTCCATGTCCGGCCACCAGCGACCCTGGCAGGTCGGGAAATCGCCGCAGGCCAGCACCGCGTAGTTGGTGCTGACCCAACCGCCCAGAGCCATTTGCGCCACGGCCAGGGCGGCCAGCGCCCACAGGCCACGGCGCAGGCCGGCGGGCAACGCCAGCGGGCGGCTGTCCGGCCCGTCGAAGGCCTGGGATTGCGCGGCCAGCAGCGCCAGCAGCCCCAGGCCGCCGAGCAGGTGCGCGGTGACGATGGCCGGGTAGAGCTTCATGGTCACCGTCAGCGCGCCGAAGGCGCCCTGCATGCACACCCACAGCAGCGTCGCGCCGGCCCACCAGGAAGAAATCACGCCCGGCGTACCGCGGCGGTGCAGCCGCCAGCTCATGGCGGCCAGCACCGTGATCAGCACCCCGACGGCGGTGGCGAAGTAGCGGTGCAGCATCTCTATCCACGCCTTGGCATGCGTCACCGGTCCGTCCGGCAGCAACGACTGTGCGGCGGCGATGTGGTGCTGCGCGCCCAAGGGACTTGCGTTGCCGTAGCAGCCGGGCCAGTCGGGACAGCCCAGGCCGGAGTCGGTGAGCCGGGTGAAGGCGCCAAAGAGCACGAGGTCGAAGCACAGGAACAGCGTGAGCGCGGTGAGCGCGCGCAGCCGCGCCGCGGAGCCGCGGTGGCGCAAGGCGATCCAGGCCAGCGGCACCAGCGCCAGCACGGCACCCAAGAGGGCCATGCGCAGCAGCGGCGAGAGGTCCCAGGCGGCAACGGTCGTCATGGGCTACCTCAGCGTCCTTCGCGATCCCAACTGGCCGAGGCGCGCAGCAGCCGCTCCAGGTCACGCTTGAGCTTGGCGGGGTCGGGGCGCAGGGGGGCGCGCATCATCCATTGCCCCATGGGATCGACGATGTAGATGTGCGAGGCCAGCGACTCGCCCGGCGCAGGCTGCAGCCACTGCGCCACCTGCATGGCGTCGGCACGCAGGATGTGCGCGGCGCCGGTGTCCTGCACTGCCTTTTGCAGCGCCGCCGGGGGCATCTGCGTGTCGGTGACCAGCCAGACCTTGTCGATGCGCTCGCGCTCGCGGCCGGTCATCTCGCGAAGCTGGCGCTGCAGGTAGAGCAGCTTTTCGCAGTCGCTGTCGCAGTCGCCGCTGCCGGCCACGACCAGCAGCCACTGGCCCTTGAGCGAATCGGCCGGCACGCTCTGGCCCTCCAGCGTGCTCAGCGTGAGCGCGGGCATGGGGTGCGGCGGCTCAATCAGCGCGGCGTAGTTGCTGCGGCCCTCGGGGCGGACGACGAAATAGGTGAAGTAGGAGGCGACCACGGGCGAAGCGCACACCAGCAGCACCAACAGCATCTTCAAACGCCCGCTGCGCGTGCGCCGCGCCTGCGCGTCGAGCTCAGGCCGGGGCATGGAATGCACCGTCAGGCCCAGCGGCTCAGGCGGCACGCCGGCGGGGGCGGAGGAGTTGGAACCAGACATAAAGACCCGTGATCAGCGCCGCCAGTGAGAACCACTGGACGGCATAGCCGTAGTGCTTGTGCACGTCCACCGCCGGCAAGGGCCAGTGGCGGCGCAGCCCGTCATCGGCAACAGGCGCCGCCGCATCATCGAGCTGCAGCAGTGTGAGGGGACGCAGCGAGAGGTGGGTCTCGTGCGCAAAGGCGTCCAGGGCGAGATTTTGACGGATGGGTCCTGTCTCACTGCCCTGCGGGGTGAATTCGTAGAGGCGGGCCGGCGAGCCCTCTATGCGCGCCGTAATGGCCACGGGCTGCGCCGGCGTGGGAATGGCCGGCAGCCGGGTACGCTCCTGCATGTCGCGCGGCACCCAGCCGCGCTGCACCAGCACCGCGCTGCCGTCGTCCAATTGCAGCGGCGTGAGGACGAAGAAGCCGGGACGCGCGTCCATCTGTCGGTTGTCGAGAAAGACCGTGCGTTCCGCCAGCCAGCGGCCCTGCACGATGACACGCCTGTGCAGTTGCTGTTCGGCTTGCTGTGGCGTGCGAGCCAGGCCGGGCGCGGGCAACGGGGGCAGTGCGGCATGGGCATCGACGGCCTGCTGCAACGATTCCTTTTGCGCCGCACGGTCCAGTTGCCACCAGCCCAGCCGAGCGGTCAGCGAGGTGCCCAGCACGGCCGCCAGCGCCACCATCGTCCGCCGCGCACGCAGGCTCAACATGGACACCGGCCTGCGAGCGGTGCGGTGCCAGAATGGGCGCCCATGAAGTTCATCATCGTGCTGGTGCTGCTGGGCATCTTGGGCGCACTGGCCAGCGCCGGCGTGCTGATGCTGCGCAAGCGGCCGCCGGAAGCGGGAACGGCCGGACAGCCCGATAAACGCATGGCGCGCGCGTTGGCGCTGCGGGTTGGGCTGTCGGTGGCGCTGTTCCTGTTCATTCTTTTCAGCTACTGGATGGGCTGGATACAGCCCACCGGCCTCCCCGTGGCGCGCTGAGGGCCTGGCGCCGCGCCTGGATGGCGTTGACGGGCGCGCAATTGCGCGCCCTGCGGCTTCAGAGCCAGTAGACCAGCAGGTACAGGCCCAGCCAGACCACGTCCACGAAGTGCCAGTACCAGGCCGCGCCCTCGAACCCGAAGTGGCGTTCGGGGGTGAAGTGGCCCTTCATCAGCCGCAGTGTGATGAACAGCAGCATCAGCATGCCCACGAAGACGTGGAAGCCGTGGAAGCCGGTGAGCATGAAGAAAGTGGAGCCGAAGATGCCGGAGCTGAGCTTGAGGTTGAGTTCCTGATAGGCGTGGTGGTATTCGAAGGCCTGCACGCACAGGAAGGTCGCACCCAGCAGCACCGTGAGCCACATCCAGGCAATGGCCTTGGCACGGCGGCCAGCGATGAGGGCATGGTGGGCGATGGTCAGCGTCACGCCGGAGGTCAGCAGCAGCGCGGTATTGATGGTGGGCAGCGGCCACGGGCCTATGGTGCTGAAGGGCTCGACGATGCCGGCCGGCGAGGCAGTATTGCCGGGCTGGTCGGTGGGCCAGGCCGCCTTGAAGTCCGGCCACAGCAGGCTGTTTTCCAGGCTACCCAAGGTGGGCACGGTGTAGAAGCGCGACCAGAACAGCGCCCCGAAGAAGGCACCAAAGAACATCACCTCCGAGAAGATGAACCAGCTCATGCTCCAGCGGTAGGAGATGTCGATGTTGCGGCCGTAGAGGCCGCCCTCGCTCTCGCGCACCGCGTCGCTGAACCACTGGAACATGACCACGGCCCACCACAGCAGGCCGAACAGCAGCGAGTAGGCGCCCCAGCCATGGCCGTTGATCCATTGGGCCGCGCCCAAGATCACGAAGAACAGGCCAATGGCCGTCATCAGCGGATGCCGTGACGGACTGGGTACGAAGTAGTTGGGCACGCTGCCTTGGTGCGTCACTGCGGACATGCTTGCTCTCTCCTCGACGGTTGCTGTTGTGTCGCGGGTCAGCCGGCCACGCCGCTGCCCACCACCCATCTCACCAGCAGCACCAGCAGCGCCACGAACAGCGCCGCGGCCACGAGGCCGGCGACGATGACGTGTTGCGGCTTGAGCTGGCTGACATCCTGTTCATAGTCGCTGGCGCGGCGCACGCCGAAAAAAGACCACGCCACGGCCTTGAAACTGCGCAACCACGAGCCCCGGCGGCGCAGCGCCCGCCCCGCATCGCCATGGTCGGGGCGGCCGTTCACAGCCGTGGCTCCGCGCGGGCCGCCGCGCTCTTGCCCACCACTTCAAAGAAGGTGTAGGACAGCGTGATGGTCGTGACGTCGCGAGGCAACTTGGGGTCGATCACGAAAGCCACCGGCCACTGCCGCGATTCGCCCGGCGCAAGCGTGTACTCGTTGAAGCAGAAACACTCGACCTTGTTGAAGTAGGCCGTGGCCTGCTTGGGCGCATAGCTGGGAATGGCCTGCGCCGTCATGACGCGCGGCTGGCGGTTGCGGAATTCGTACATCACGGTGGCAAGCTCACCCGGATGCACCTTGAGTGTGGCCAGCGCGGGTTTGAAGTCCCAGGGTCCACGCGCATTGGCATCGAATTCCACAGTAATGGTGCGGCTGCGATCAACCTGGCTGTTGGCCGGCTGCGCGCTTGGGCGGCCAAATCCGGCGGCCTGGCGCTCCGACAGCGACAGCACGTTGATGCCCAGCGCCTCGCAGATGTGCTTGTACAGCGGCACCAACGCGTAACCAAAGCCGAACATCAGCACCGCCACCAGCGTGAGCTTGCCCACCATGCGCAGGTTGTCGCGGCGCAGGCGGGCGTGGCGGCGGGTGTCCATGCGCTGTGCTTTCCTGAGGTTGCCGGCTCAGGGGCCCAGCAGCACGATCTTGGCGACGTAGCCCGCGGCAAAAGCCGCGGCAACAGAGGCCAGGATCAGCGCCAGCCGCACGTTGCCGCGGCGGCGCTGCGCGTGCAGCTCATCGTCGCTCGGCGTGGTCACGACGTGCTCCATGCCGCGTTCAGCCCACCACGCGCGTGGCCGTGGCGTCGAGTTGCGGCGGCTTCTCGAAGGTATGGAAGGGCGCGGGTGACGGCACCTCCCACTCCAGCCCCTCGGCGCCGTCCCAGGGACGCTGCGGCGCAGGCTGTCCACGGCCGCGCATCATGGGCAGCACCACAAAAACGAAGAAGTACACCTGCATCAAGCCGAAGCCGAAAGCGCCGATGGAGGCCAGCGCGTTGAAGTCGGCGAACTGCATGGGGTAGTCGGCGTAGCGGCGCGGCATGCCGGCCAAGCCGAGGAAGTGCATGGGGAAAAAGGTAACGTTGAAGAAGATCAGCGAGCCCCAGAAATGCAGCTTGCCGCGGGTCTCGGAGTACATCGTCCCGGTCCACTTCGGACCCCAGTAGTACACGCCGGCGAAGAGCGCGAACAGCGATCCTGCCACCAGCACATAGTGGAAGTGGGCCACGACGTAGTAGGTGTCCTGCAGCTGTATGTCCACCGGCGCCATGGACAGGATCAGCCCCGTGAAGCCGCCCATGGAGAACACGAAGATGAAGCCCACGGCAAACAGCATGGGGGTCTCGAAGGTCATGGAGCCGCGCCACATGGTGGCGACCCAGTTGAACACCTTCACCCCCGTGGGGATGGCGATGAGCATGGTCGCGTACATGAAGAAGAGCTGTCCCGTCACTGGCATGCCGGTGGTGAACATGTGGTGCGCCCACACGATGAAGGACAGGATGGCGATGGACGCGGTGGCGTACACCATGGAGGTGTAGCCGAAGAGCTTCTTGCGGGCGAAGGCCGGAACGATCTGGCTGATGATGCCGAAGGCCGGCAAGATCATGATGTAGACCTCGGGGTGGCCAAAGAACCAGAAGATGTGCTGGTACATCACCGGGTCGCCGCCGCCGCCGGGCTGGAAGAAGGCGGTGCCGAAGTGGCGGTCCGTGAGCGTCATGGTGATGGCGCCGGCGAGCACGGGCATCACGGCGATCAGCAGATAGGCCGTGATCAGCCAGGTCCAGCAGAACAGCGGCATCTTCATCAGCGTCATGCCCGGCGCGCGCATGTTCAGGATGGTGACGATGATGTTGATGGAGCCCATGATGGAGCTCGCGCCCAGGATGTGCATGGCGAAGATGCCGGCGTCCATCGAGGGGCCCATCTGCAGCGTCAGCGGCGCGTAGAGCGTCCAGCCGGCTGCCGGCGCACCGCCGGGCATGAAGAAGGACGACACCAGCATCACCGCTGCGGGCACCATCAGCCAGAAGCTGAAGTTGTTCATGCGCGCAAACGCCATGTCAGGTGCACCGATCTGCAGCGGCACCATCCAGTTCGCGAAGCCCACGAACGCCGGCATGATGGCGCCGAACACCATGATGAGGCCATGCATGGTGGTGAACTGGTTGAACAGCTGCGGGTTGACGAACTGCAGCCCGGGCTGGAACAGCTCCAGCCGTATCAGCAGCGCCAGGATCCCGCCCACCATGAGCATGGTGAAGCTGAACAGCAGGTACAGCGTGCCTATGTCCTTGTGGTTGGTGGCAAAGAGCCAGCGCCGCCAGCCGTGCGGATGGTCGTGATGTTCGTCGTGGGCGGCGCCGTGATGGGGCAGAACTGCGCTCATGGAGGCTTTTTCCTTTCAGGCGACGCGGGTCACTTACGGGCCGCCACGATCTCGGCGGGCTGCACGATCTGGCCGGTATGGTTAGACCACGAGTTCTTGGTGTAGGTGATGACGGCGGCGATCTCGGTGTCGGAGAGCTGTTTCCACGAGGGCATGCCGTTGGGCAGTCCGTTGAGCAGCACGGTGATCTGCTTGCCCTTGTCGGCGTCGTTGACCACGGGCGAGCCGTCGAGTCTCTTGATGGGACCTGCGCCCTGCCCGTCAGGGCGGTGGCACACAGCGCAGTTGGCGGCATAGACCTTCTCGCCACGCGCCAACAAGTCGGCCTGCGTCCATACCTTGGCCGGATCGTCGGCCGCTGCGGCCATCTTCTTCTGCTGCGCCGCCACCCAGGCGCTGTAGTCGGCCTGCGACAGCACCTTCACGTGTATGGGCATATACGCGTGCTCCTTGCCGCAGAGTTCGGCGCACTGACCATAGAAGTCGCCGGTTTTGTCGGCGCGAAACCATGTGTCGCGCACAAAGCCGGGAATGGCATCCTGCTTGACGCCGAAGGCCGGAATCATCCAGGCATGAATCACGTCGCTGGCGGTGGTGACGATGCGGATCTTCTTGTCCACCGGCACCACCAGCGGGTTGTCGACCTTGAGCAGGTAATCGTCGCCTTGGGGCTTGCCGGCGTCGGACATCTGGCGCTGGCCCACGTCCAGCGTTGAGAGGAAGTTGATGCCCTGTCCTTCGCCGTTGAGGTAGTCGTAACCCCACTTCCATTGGTAGCCCGTGGCCTTGATGGTGAGGTCGGCGTTGGTGGTGTCCTTCATGGCCACCACGGCCTTCGTGGCAGGCAGCGCCATGCCGATGACGATGAGGAAGGGGACTATGGTCCAGGCCACTTCCACCGCCGTGCTTTCATGGAAGTTGGCGGCCTTGGCGCCACGCGAACGGCGGTGCTTGAGGATGGAATAGAACATCACGCCAAACACGGCCACGAAGATGACCGAGCAGATAACCAGCATGAAGTTGTGCAGCCACATCAGCTCAGCCGCCACGCGGGTGGCCGGCGGGTGCAGGTTGGTCTGATTGACGGCCGGGCCACCGGGCAGGTCGTTGACCGCCAGGGCCGCATGGGTGGCCAGCAGTGCACCCATGGCCAGTGCGGCGTGGGTGAAACGGTGCGTGAGCGTCCTGATGTTCTGCATGGTCCTCACTTGTGTTGCATTGCCGTGTTCTGGCGTTGGGCCGGTTGCAGGCTCATGGTGGTGTGCAGGGCCTGCCGCAGCTCCTGCGCCAGTTGCCAGCGCAGTTCCGGGCGCAGGTAGCGGCCTACGCGCATCTGTCGTCCCTCGCCCGACAGCTCGACCAGCGAGCCCTGCGCGCGCGCGGGCTCCACGCGCACACGCTCAGCGCGAAAGCGCGCCCGCTCCGTGCGCGTGCCGCAACAGTGCTCGACCACCAGCGCGCCATCGGCCAGGGTCAGCATTTCGCGGTCGGCGGCATGGCGGGCGCACAACAGCAGCACCGTGCCCAGCAAGGCCAGCTCACCAGCGACCAGCGCTGCCGCAACGGCCACCCCCTGCCACCAGAAGATGAGCGTCACCCCCAGCGCCACGCCGGCCAGCGCGCACCACAGGCCCACGTGCCGGCGTGGGCCCAGCGCGCCGTTGCGCCCGAGCACCCAGCGCAGGCCGTGGCCACCGTCGATTTCGCAACCAAACCGCCAGGCACCACGTGCAGCCGGTGTGGACCAGGGGCTTGGAGCAACGGTCGCAGTCATGTTGAAAGTCAAGGGACTGGGCCCGCCACAGAGACGCCGACGCGCCGTTGCCGCTGAAGCAGGTTTTGCAGGTTTCGTCATTGACTAAACGCAAATCCTGCTCCGGAACCGATGGATTCTAGGCAGAGTTTGCGCTGCGTCGAAGCATCTTTGCCTGATTCCGACGCCCCGTGCAACCTTGGGAAAACCTCAGGTGCGCCGCGATCTCACCATTTGCCGCATTTCTTCAAGGCCCACTTCGGTGCGTTCGGCCACGCGCGGACGCGGTGCGGCCTTGAAGGCGTGGCCATAGACCAGCTCGAAGGACAGCACCGGGCGCCCGTGCGTGCCGGCCAGGGCCTGCAGCGCCTCGCCCAGCCGGGCCTGCCAGCGCGGCGTGCGCAATCCTGGAACACGGCGCGGATCGGCGTTGGCGCCCAACCCGCGCAGCTCGGCCAGCAACGCGGCAGCGTCGGCCCAAGTCAGACGCACGGTTTCCTGGTCCATCACCGGATCGGCGAAGCCGGCGTGCACCAGCATGTCGCCCAAATCGTGCATGTCCACGAAGTCGGCCATGGGCGAGCCCCAGCCACGCTCGCGGTAGAGGCCGCGCAGCTCGGCCAGGGTGCCCGCGCCAAAGGTGGAGAACATCAGAAAGCCGTCCACCGCCAGCGCTGCGTGCCATCGGGCAAGCAGCGCCGTGGGATCGGCCTCGCCGTGCAGCGCCATGTTGGACCACAGCAACTCGGCACTGCCCGGCGCCACGGCCTGCTCGTCCAGCAGCGTGACGGCGGCGGGGCCCGCCCAGCGCTTGGGCGACCACCAGGGTGCCGGCACCGGGACAGAGCGGGCCTCCAGCACCTCGGCCGGTTCGACAGCCAGCAGTCGCGCCTGCGGATAGGCGTCCCGCAGCACCGCCTCGCTCGCACCCAGAAAGGACGACCACTGCAGCACCGTCTGCGGCGTGCGTCGGATCATGGGCAGCCGCTCGGCCATGCGGCGCGCCGCCTCGGCGTGCAGCCACGGCGGCTGTTCGGCGGCTGCCATGCGCCGCACGGCGCGCTGCGCGGCGCGCGTGTCGAAGGCGCGGGACGGGGTGGAGTCGGTGGAGGCGTTCATGGCGGGGCCGCGCAGTATATTGAGGCGATGCCCGCCAGCCGCGTTGAACGGGGTTTATCGGCCTTGGCCGCGCTGGCGGCGGCGATGCCCAGCCAGTGCGCCGTGTGCCGCTCCTGGGACGCCGGCCGGCTGTGCCGCCGCTGCCGCGAACGTTTCATTCCTCTGCTCCCCCGTTGCCCGGGCTGCGCGCTGCCGCTGGTGTGCGCGCACGCTCTTTGCGCCGATTGCCTGCGCCATCCCCTGCCCTTCGAGCGCTGCGTCGCCGCCCTGGACTACGCCTGGCCCTGGAGCAGCATCATCGGCCAGCTCAAGTTCCGCGGCGGGCTGGATCTGACGGGCGCGCTGTCCGCGCTGCTGCTACAGGCGCTGCGCCGCGAGGGCACGCCGCCGGCCGATCTACTGCTGCCGCTGCCCCTGGGCCCGCAGCGGCTGCGCGAGCGCGGCTACAACCAGTCGTGGGAGCTGGCACGGCGCGTGGCGCCGCCGCTGGACTTGGCCGCCGATGCGAAGCTGCTGCTGCGCCTTTTCGAGACACCGCGCCAAAGTGGCCTCGCGCAGGCCGAGCGCAGCGCCAACGTCCGGGGCGCCTTCGGGATCGCCCCGGGCCGCGCCAGTGCACTGCGCGGGTGCCGCGTCGCGTTGCTGGACGACGTCATGACCACCGGCGCCACCGCCGCCGAGGCCGCGCGCACGCTGCTGGACGCCGGGGCCGCGTCGGTGCAGCTGTGGGTGCTGGCGCGCACGCCACGGCCATCGGACACCTGAGCCCCGGCGGCCCTCCCGCACCCTCCCGCACAATCGCGCGATGTTTCACATCGTCCTCGTGCATCCGCAGATCCCGCCCAACACGGGCAACGTCATACGGCTGGCCGCCAACACCGGCTGCTCGCTGCACCTGGTGGAGCCGCTGGGTTTTTCGATGGAGGACAAGCTGCTGCAGCGCGCCGGCCTGGACTACCACGAGTACGCCAGCGTGCAGTGCCACGCTGACTGGGAGGCCTTCCTCGCCACCGCGCGGCCGGACCCGGCACGAATCTTTGCCTTCACCACCCGCGGCACACGCCACTTGGGCGACGTGGCCTGGCAGCCGGGGGACTGGCTGGTCTTCGGCAGCGAGACGGCCGGCTTGCCGCCTGAGCTGCGCGAGCGCTTCGCCCCCGAACAACGGCTGCGCCTGCCCATGCTGCCCGGCCAGCGCAGCCTCAACCTGAGCAACGCGGTGGCGGTGTCGGTGTTCGAGGCGTGGCGGCAAAACGGCTACGCCGGCGCCGTGTAAGGTTCCGCGCGTCGTCACAGACCGCGAAAAGCAACGGGGCCGGTCAAGCCGGCCCCAGATTCATTCGAGCGTGCGGACGGCTTACCCGCAGCGCTCCGTGTTGGGCGCACGCTGCATGAGCTGGCCCACGGCCTGCTGCGGCGTGAGGCGCCCTTCGAGCACGGCCACCACGGCCTCGGTGATGGGCATCTCCACGCCCTTGTCACGCGCGCGACGGGCCACGGTAGCGGCGCTGTAGACGCCCTCGGCCACGTGGCCCAACTCGGCCAGCACCTGCGCCAGCGTCTTGCCGGCAGCCAATTGCAGGCCTACGCGGCGGTTGCGCGAGAGGTCACCCGTGGCGGTGAGCACCAGATCGCCCAAGCCGGAGAGGCCCATGAAAGTCTCGACCTTCGCGCCCAGCGCCAGGCCCAGCCGCGTCATCTCGGCCAGGCCGCGCGTGATGACGGCGGCGCGGGCGTTGAGGCCCAGTTCCAGCCCGTCACACATCCCGGTGGCGATGGCCAACACGTTTTTCACCGCGCCGCCCACCTCAACGCCGACCGGGTCGTCGCAGGTGTAGATGCGCAGCGCCTCACCGTGGAAAGCCTGCACCGCCAACTCGCACAGCGCTGCGTTGGCGCTGGCGGCCACCAGTGCCGTGGGCTGCAGCTTTGCCACCTCGGCGGCGAAGCTGGGCCCGGAGAGCACGCCGGTGACGGCTTGTGGGCAGGCTTCGCGCGCGATCTCGTGGCCCAACAGGCCCGTACCGGCTTCGAAACCCTTGCACAGCCATAAGGCGCGCGAGCCCGCGGGCAGCGCCTGCAGCATGCCGCGCAGTCCCGCCATGGGCGTGGCGATGACGAGCAGGCCCTCGCGCGCATGCGCCAGCGCCGCATCGAAATCGCTGCCCACGGCCAGCGCCGCGGGCAGCTCCACTTCCGGCAGGTAGCGGGTGTTGCGGCGCTGCGCGTGCAGGGCCTGCGCCTGCTGCGCATCGCGCGCCCACAGCAGCACCTCGTGGCGCACGGCCGCCTGCACTCCCAGTGCGGTGCCCCAGGCGCCCGCGCCCAGCACGCTGATCTTCATGCCGCGGCCGGACAAGGCGTCGTCAGGCGACGGCGCCCTGCGCGGCCAGCTGCTGCTGCTGCGCTTCGAACATGGCCTGGAAGTTCACCTCGGCCAGCATCACCGGCGGGAAGCCGGCGCGGGTGCATATGTCGGAGACGATGGCGCGCAGGTACGGGTAGACCATGCCCGGGCAGGCAATGCCGATGATGGCCTGCAGCTGGTCCTGCGGAATGTTGCGGATCTCGAAGATGCCGGCCTGCTTGGCCTCGACCAGGAACAGCGTCTTTTCGCCGATCTTGGTGGTGACGGTGGCGGTCACGCAGACTTCGTAGATGCCCTCTTCGCTGATGGTCTCGGCAGACAGGCCCAGGTTGATCTCGACCTGCGGCTGCTGCTGCTCGGTGAGGATCTGGGGCGAGTTCGGCTGCTCCAGCGACAGGTCCTTAAGGTACATGCGCTGGATCTGGAACACCGGGGTCTGCTCTTGGTCGGCCATGGTTCTGTCTCTGAGAAAAGAAGGCCCGCGACATGCGGGCGTGGCCGATTATTACGCAGCGCCGGAGCGCTCCTTTGCACCCGCCGGGGGCGCGCCGGCTCAGGCGTTGAGCAGCGGCATGAGGCCACCGCGCTGGTCCAGCGCGATGAGGTCATCGCAGCCGCCGACATGCGTATCGCCGATGAAGATCTGCGGCACCGTGCGGCGCCCGGTGATCTTCATCATGGTCTCGCGCTGCGAGGGGTCTTGGTCGATGCGCACTTCCTCGATGTGCTCGACACCGCGCTGCTTGAGCAACTGCTTGGCTCGCTGGCAGTAGGGACAGACCAGCGTGGTGTACATCTTGACGGCATTCATCACGGGAAACGCGGCTCGCGCGGCGGTTGGTGAAAACGAAGTGAATTGTCCGCAGCGCCTTCAACCCTTGCCGGCGGCGGGCGACTTGCCCCTGCCACCGGCCGGCTCAAGGCGCAGCTCAGCATCCCATGCCGTTGCGCAGGCAACCGCCTGCGCGAGGCTTGCGGCGGATGCAGCGCACGGGGCTTCAGGCCGCGGTTTCGGTGGGCAGGTTGGCTTCGCGCCAGGCCGCCAGGCCACCGGCCACGACCTGGGTGTTTTCATAGCCGCGCTTCTTGAGCAGGGCCACGGCACGGCCGGCGCGCGCGCCGGTGGCGCACAGCACCAGCAGCGGCAGCGCCTTGTTGGCGGGCAGGTTGGTGGCGGCCTCGATCTGCGACAGCGGCACGTTGCGCGCACCCACCGCATGCCCGGCGGCAAATTCGGCAGGCTCGCGCACGTCTATGAGCACGCCTTTTTCGCGGTTGATCAGCCGCACCGCTTCCGCGGTGCTCACGCCACCACCACCGCCGGCACCGCCGCGAATGACGGGCCACAGCAACAGCCCGCCGGAGACGAGCGCGGTGAGGATCAGGTACCAGTTGTCGAGCAGGAATCTCACGGCGTTCAGTAGGGTGGCCAAAGCGGCGGATTATAGAATTTGCAGCTTTGCCGCCGCCCGCGCCACCTGTGCCGTCCGGGATGAGCGCCGGCCGCGACGCAGCGCCTTTCGTCCACTTTTGAGCAGCCCGCCCATGTACAAGCTTGTCCTGATCCGCCACGGCGAATCGACCTGGAACCTCGAAAACCGCTTCACCGGCTGGACCGACGTGCCGCTGACCGACACCGGCGTGGCCCAGGCCCGCCAGGCCGGCAAGCTGCTCAAGGAAGGCGGCTGGGAATTCGACGTCGCCTACACCTCCGTGCTCAAGCGCGCCATCTGGACGCTGTGGCACTGCCTGGACGAGATGGACCGCACCTGGCTGCCCGTGGTCAAGGACTGGCGCCTCAACGAGCGCCACTACGGCGCGCTGCAAGGCCTCAACAAGGCCGACATGGCCAAGCAGTACGGCGACGAGCAGGTGCTGGTGTGGCGCCGCAGCTACGACACCCCGCCGCCCGCCCTGGAGTCCGACGACCCCCGCGGCCAGCGCCAGGACCTGCGCTACGGCCAGCTCGCGGCCGAGCAGATCCCGCTGACCGAGTGCCTCAAGGACACCGTCGCCCGCGTGCTGCCGGCCTGGAACGAAGTGCTCGCCCCCGCCATCAAGTCCGGCCAGCGCATCGTCATCGCCGCCCACGGCAACAGCATCCGCGCCCTGGTGAAGTACCTCGACGGCATCAGCGACGCCGACATCGTGGGCCTGAACATCCCCAACGGCATCCCCATGGTCTACGAGCTCGACGCCGAGCTGAAGCCCATCCGCCGCTACTACTTGGGTGACGCCGAAGCCGCCGCCAAGGCCGCCGCCGCCGTGGCCAGCCAGGGCAAGGCCTGACGCGCCAAAGCGCGCTCATCCGCGCAAAAGCAAAGGGGCCGCAAGGCCCCTTTTCATTTGACGTGACGCCTTCAGCGGCAGGCCCGCCCCGCTGCCCTATTCACAGCCCCACAGCTCCCGTACCGCCTGCGCCAGCAGCGGCGCCACGCTCACGGCGTTGGAGGCATGCGGCACGGCGTCCGTGCTCCAGACGTGGCGCACGCCGGCCTCGTGCAGCCGCTGCAGCGCATCGCCCACGAAGAGCGCGTGCGTCACCGCCACGTCCACCGAGGCCGCACCGCGCGCCAGCGCCTGCTGCGCCGCGGCGATGAGCGTCTGCCCCGTGCTGGCCACGTCGTCCAGCAGCACGACGGCGCGGCCCTGCAACGCCAGCGGCGGCAGCTCCAGGACGACCTCGTGGTCGCCCAGGCGGCGCTTGCGGCCCACGCCGTGCGTCAGGCCGCGCTCCTGCGCCGCAACGCTCACCCACTGCGCCGCCTCCTCGTCCGGGCCGATCAGCACCGGCTCGCCCAACTGCTGCGCCACCCACTGGCCCAACAGCGGCGCCGCCGACAGCGCCACGCCGCGCCGGCCCGGGAACAGCGCCTCCATGGAACGCACGCGGTGCAGGTGCGGGTCCACCGTCAGCACCGCGTCGAACAGGCCGCCCAACAGCGCCGCCACGTGGCGCTGGCTCACCACCTCGCCCGGCGTGAAGGCCATGTCCTGGCGCATGTAGGCCAGGTAGGGCGACAGCAGCACGATCTCATTCGCCCCCAGCTCGCGCGCCGCCGGCGCGCACAGCAGCAGCTCCACCAGCTTCTCGTTGGGCTGCTGCAGCCCCCGCAGCAGCAGCACGCGCGGCGGCAAGTTGTCGGGCAACCGCAGCCGCAACTCGCCGTCCGGGAAACGGTGGCACCGCACCCAGCCCAGCGGCACGTCCAGCGCGTAGGCCAGGGCCTGCGCCAGCGGCGCCTCGTCGTCGAAAGCCAGCAGCATGTGCTCGCTCATGCCATCTCCAGACTTATTGCGATAAGGGGAAGCGGCGGCACGGCTGCGGCTTCCTGCGTGGCTTCAGCGCCCGTCCCGCAGCGCCTGCGCGATGGTCTCGCGCAACTGCGCGGCCAGCGCACGGCGGTCGGCGTGCGCCACCGCCTGCGGTGCCAGCACCTGCAGCGACACCGACAAATCCTGCGCGCAGGCCAGCCGCCACAGGCTCTGGCCCAGCGACATGTCGCCCACGAAGGCGGCCGACGGGCTCACCAAATGCCCCGGCTCGCTGTAGCGCAGCGCCACGGGCTGCACCGGGGCGCCGCTGGCGATCACGGCCTGCAGCAAGTTGGCGTGAAAGGGCAGCGGCTCATGGCCCGTGCCCGTGGTGCCCTCGGGGAAGACGGCCACCGTGTCGCCCTCCTGCAGCGCCTGCGTGATGGTGTGCAGCACGCGCATGGCGTCGCGCGCGCGCTCGCGCTGCAGGTACAGCGTGCCCGCACCGTCCACCAGCCGCCCAACCAGCGGCCACTGCCGCACCTCGGCCTTGGAGACGAAGCGTGCGCTTGGGCACAGCGCGTGAATGGCGGCGATGTCCAGCCACGACACGTGGTTGGCCACGATGAGCTTGGCCCCGGCGTGGAAGCCGCCGTGCGCATGCAGCTCCAGCCCAAGCCCGGCCAGCAGCTGGCGCGACCACGAGGCGATGCGCGCCTGCCGCCGCGCCGGCGTCCAGCCGGGGAACAGCAGCAGGACGATCAAGAGCCCGCGCACCCCGTGCAGCACCGTGCGCGCCAGGCGCCAGAGGGCGCGCAGCCGCCGCAATGGCGGCACCGTACCCAGCGCGGGCACCGCCCGCAACGAAGTCGAGTCGGACGGTCCTTGCATGGGGCCGGTGCGCCGGGGTGAGCGGTTAGAAAGCCTCGTGCGCCACCGTGCCGGCCACCAGCGTGGCCACCACGCGCCCGGGCAGCAGGCTGCCGGTGAGCTCGAAGGCAAAGGGCGTGTGCTTGCCCTGGCTGCGCAGTTGCGCGGCGTCCAGACCCCACTGCGCCTGCGGGTCGAACAGGCAGATGTCGGCCACGCCGCCCTCCACCACGCGGCCCGCGCTGGAGGCCAGCGAGCCCAGCGCCTCGCCCAACACGGCCACCGGGCCGCAGGTCACGCGCGCCAGCGACTCGGCTATGGACAGCTGCTGCTCCTGGCCCCACTTGAGCGCCAGGCTCAGCAGCAGCTCCAGGCCCGTGGCGCCGGGCTCGGCCTCGGCGAAGGGCAGGTTCTTGGCGTCCTCGTCCACCGGCGTGTGGTCCGACACCAGCGCGTCTACCGTCCCATCGGCCAGCGCGGCGCGCAGCGCATCGCGGTCGCGCTGCTGGCGCAGCGGCGGCGTGAGGCGCATGGCGGCGTTGAAGTAGCCGATGTCCACGTCGGTGAGGTGCAGCGAGTTGATGCTCACGTCCGCCGTCACCGGCAGGCCCTGGGCCTTGGCCTGGCGCAGCAGTTCCACGCCTTCGGCGCTGGAGAGGCGGCACAGGTGCACGCGCGCGCCGGTGGCCCGCACCAGCTCGAAGATGGTGTGCAGCGCCACCGTCTCGGCCGCCACCGGCACGCCGGCCAGGCCCAGCCGCGTGGCCACCGCGCCGCTGGCCGCCACGCCCGCGCCCAGCCACGGGTCCTGCGGGCGCAGCCACACGGTGTAGCCGTAGGTGGAGGCGTACTGCATGGCGCGCAGCAGCACCTGGGTGTCGCGCACCGGCGCCTCGGCCTGCGCGAAGCCCACGCAGCCGGACTCGGTGAGCTCGGCCATCTCCGTGAGCGCCTTGCCCTCCAGCCCGCGGGTGAGCGCCCCCAGCGGGAAGAGGCGGCAGCGGCTGAGCTTGCGGGCGCGGAACTTGAGCATGTCCACCAGGCCCGGCTCGTCCAGCGCGGGGTCGGTGTCGGGCGGGCAGACCAGGCTGGTGACGCCGCCGGCCGCCGCGGCGGCGAGCTCGCTTTCCAGCATGCCCTCGTGCTCGTGGCCGGGCTCGCGCAGCCGCGCGGAGAGGTCCACCAGGCCCGGGGCGACCACCAGGCCCGCGGCGTCGATGACGCGCTCGGCCTCGAAGTCCGGGTTGACGTTGCCCACGGTGAGGATGCGGCCCGCGGCGATGGCCACGTCGGCCACTTCGTCGCGGCCGGAGGCCGGGTCCACGACGCGGCCGTTCTTGATCAGGATCTTCATGAACTGGAGAACGCGTTCGTTGTCAGGCGTCGTTGCCGGCCAGGATGCTCATCACCGCCATGCGCACGGCGATGCCGAAAGTGACCTGCGGCAGGATCACGCTGTGGCGCCCGTCGGCCACGCTGGAGTCGATCTCCACGCCGCGGTTGATGGGGCCCGGGTGCATGACGATGGCGTCAGGCCGCGCCAGCGCGAGCTTTTCCTCGGTCAGGCCGTAGTGCTTGAAGAACTCGCCGGCCGAGGGCAGCAGCGCGCCGCCCATGCGCTCGTTCTGCAGCCGCAGCATGATGATCACGTCGGCGTCGCGGATGCCCTCGGCCATGTCGCGGCACACGCGCACGCCCATGTCGCGCAGGTTGTCCGGCACCAGCGTCTTGGGGCCCACCGCGCGGATCTCCGGCACGCCCAACGTGGACAGCGCATGGATGTCCGAGCGCGCCACGCGCGAGTGGACGATGTCGCCCACGAGGGCCACCGTGAGGTTGGTGAAGTCCTTCTTGAAGTGCCGGATCGTGTACATGTCCAGCAGCCCCTGCGTCGGGTGCGCATGGCGCCCGTCGCCGGCGTTGACCACGTGCACGTGCGGCGCGCAGTGCTGGGCGATCAGGTAGGGCGCGCCGGACTCGCTGTGCCGCACCACGAACATGTCGGCCTGCATGGCCGAGAGGTTGGCGATGGTGTCGAGCAGGCTCTCGCCCTTGGCGGTGGAAGAGCGCGCGATGTCCAGGTTGATCACGTCGGCCGACAGCCGCTTGGCCGCGATCTCGAACGTGGTGCGCGTGCGCGTGGAGTTCTCGAAGAACAGGTTGAACACGCTCTTGCCGCGCAGCAGCGGCACCTTCTTGATGTCGCGCTCGCCCACGGCGAGGAAGGTGGAAGCGGTGTCCAGGATCTGCGTGAGCACCGCGCGCGGCAGGCCCTCGGTGGACAGCAGGTGGATCAGCTCGCCGTGGCTGTTGAGCTGGGGATTGCGGCGCGAGAGCATCAGGCGGCGGCCTCCAGTGCGAAGGTGAAGCGGCCCGCGGCGTCACGCGCGAGCGACAGGCGTTGTTCGGCCGGCAGCGTGAGCTTGGCCGCGGCGTAGGCGGGCTCTATGGGCAGCTCGCGTCCGCCGCGGTCCACCAGCACGGCCAGCGTGACGCTGGCGGGGCGGCCGAAGTCGAAGAGCTCGTTGATCACCGCGCGCGTGGTGCGCCCGGTGTAGAGCACGTCGTCTATGAGGATGACGTGGCGCCCGTCGATGCTGAAGGGCAGCTTGGTGGCGTCGGAGGCGTGCATGCCGCGCTCGCTGAAGTCGTCGCGGTGCAGCGCGCTGGAGATGACGCCGTGCGTGCCGGCAAGGCGCAGGTCGGCCTGCAGCCGCTCGGCCAGCCAGGCGCCGCCGCTCCAGATGCCCACCAGCGCGGCTTGTTCGGTTTGGGCGGGGCGCAACAGGCGCGAAACGCCGCGCAGCAGCTCGCCGTACAGCGCCTCGGCGTCCAGGGAAAGGGTGCTCATGCTTGTCGGAGGAATTGCTCCAGGATCAACGCGGCCGAGGCCGCGTCCAGGTCGCGCGCACCGCCGGCCTCGGCCTCGGTGCTGGTGTAGCGCTCGTCCACCTCATGCACCGGCAGCCTGAAGCGGCCGTGCAACTGGCGGGCAAAGCGCTGCGCGCGGCGCGTATTGTCGTGCGGCGCCCCGTCGGGGTGGCGCGGCACGCCCACCACCAGCGCGTCAGGCTGGTAGTCGCGTATGAATTTCTCTATGGCGGCGAAGCGCTCGTCAGCCTTCTCGGTGGCGATGGTCTTGAGCGGCGTGGCGCTGCGCGTGACGGTGTTGCCGCTGGCCACGCCGGTGCGCTTGGCACCGAAGTCGAAGGCGAGAAAGCTTTGCGCGCGGCCTGCGGGACCCGCGCTCATTGGGGCACCCTCGCGCTGCGCGCGGTCCCGCCAAGCGGGACGGAGCGCCCCCTTCGGAGCGGCCGGGCGGGGGCGCTCATGCGTGCCCCGCCTCGCCGCTGAGCATGCGCGGGTCTATGCCCAGCAGCGCCAGCGCGCGCTCGTAGCGCTGTTCCACCGGAGTGTCGAAGATGATTTGCGGGTCGGCCGCCACGTTGAGCCAGCCGTTGCGCGCGATCTCGCTCTCCAGCTGCCCGGCGCCCCAGCCGCTGTAGCCCAGCGTCACCAGCACCTTGCGCGGGCCCGCGCCCTGGGAGAGGGCTTCGAGCACGTCCTTGCTGGTGGTCATGCCCAGGCCGCCCGGGACGACGAGCGTGGAGCTGTACTGCCCGCTGCCGCTGCCGTGCGCCTCGTGCAGCACGAAACCGCGCTCGGTCTGCACCGGGCCGCCGAAGTACACCGGCTCGTCCATCAGGTCGTCGCGGTCCAGCCGCAGGTCCACCTTCTCGAACAGGTTCTTCAGCGAGATGTCGGTGGGCTTGTTGATCATCAGCCCAAGGGCGCCCTTGTCGCTGTGCTCGCACAGGTACACCACCGCACCGGCGAAGTTGTCGTCCGCCATGCCAGGCATGGCAATCAGGAACTGGTTTGTCAGGTCGATGCCACGCTCAGCCATGCTCCAATTCTATTCCCCGGGCCACACTGCCACCCGTGAACAAGGACCTTGACACCGCCTTGGTCTGGTTCCGGCGCGACCTGCGCGCCGACGACCAGGCCGCCCTCTACCACGCCCTGCGCCATGCCCGGCGCGTGTGGTGCGCCTTCGTCTTCGACACCGACATCCTCGCCGGCCTGCCGCGCCAGGACCGGCGCGTGGAGTTCATACGCGACAGCCTCATCGGCCTGGACGCGCAGCTGCACGCCCTGGGCGCCGCGCACGGCCACGAGCACTGCGGGCTGATCGTGCGCCACGGCCACGGCGCCGAGGAGATCGTGCGCCTGGCCCGCCAGCTCCACGTGCAGGCCGTCTACCTCAACCACGACGACGAGCCCGCCGCGCTGGAGCGCGACGCCCGCGTGCGCGGCACCCTGGCCGGCGACGGCATCGCCCTGCACGCCAGCAAGGACCACCTCATCTTCGAGCGCAACGAGGTGCTCAGCGGCGGTGGCACGCCCTACAGCGTGTTCACGCCCTACTTCAACGCCTGGCTGAAGAAGCTCGACGAGTTTTATCTCTCGCCCTACCCCGTCTCGCGCCACGCCGCGTCGCTGGCCCCCGTGCCGCAGGAGTTCCGCCAAGGCATCCCGTCCCTGGAAGCCCTGGGCTTCGAGCCCACCAACCTGCACCAGTTGAAGTTGCCCACGGGCCCGACCGGCGCGCAGGCGCTGCTGGAGGAATTCCTGGCCGAGCGCGTGGACCGTTACGACGCCACGCGCGACTTCCCCGCGGTGAAAGGCCCAAGCTACCTGGGCACGCACCTGCGCTTCGGCACGGTGTCGGTGCGCCAGCTCGCGCGCGAGGCCTGGCACCGCGTGCAGGCGGGCTCCAGCGGCGCGCGGGTGTGGCTGTCGGAGCTGGCTTGGCGCGACTTCTTCCAGCAGGTCCTCTTCCACCACCCGCGCGTGGTGGAGCACGCCTACCGCGCCGAGTTCGACCACGTGAAGTGGGAAAAGGGCAAGCACGCCGACGCCCTCTTCGCCGCCTGGTGCGAGGGCCGCACCGGCTACCCGCTGGTGGACGCCGCCATGCTGCAGCTCGCCCAAAGCGGCTACCAGCACAACCGGCTGCGCATGGTCACGGCCAGCTTCCTGGTCAAGGACTTGGGGCTGGACTGGAAGCGCGGCGAGCGCTGGTTCGCCTTGAAGCTCAACGACTACGAGCTGGCCTCCAACAACGGCAACTGGCAGTGGGCGGCGGGCACGGGCTGCGACCCGCAGCCGTGGTTCCGCATCTTCAACCCGGTGAGCCAGAGCAAGCGATTCGACCCGCAAGGCCGCTTCATACGCCGCTACCTGCCGCAACTGGCGAAGTTGCCGGACGACATGATCCACGCGCCCTGGCTGGCCAAGCCGCTGGACCTGCAGGCCGCCGGTATAGCGCTGGGCGTGGACTACCCGCAGCCCATCGTGGACCACGAGGCGGCGCGGCAGAAGACGATGGCGCGCTTTGACGTGGTGAAGCAGGCCAAGGCCGCCAAGGCCGCGGCCGCCGCGGCCAGGAAGGCGCAGGCCGCCGGGGTGGATTGAGCGCCCGGCCCTGCCCGCCGCTCAGCCCCGCTGCGCCCCCCGCAGTCCGAACTCCCGCCGGTACTGCCCCGGCGTCGTGCCCAGCTCCTTGGCAAAGGCCAGCCGCAGCGACAGTGCCGTGCCGAAGCCCGCTTGGGCGGCGACCTGCTCCGTCGTCGCCTCGCCCGTTTCCAGCAGCCGCCGCGCCAGGTGCAGGCGCTGCGCCGTCAGCCACTGCACCACGCTCAGCCCCGTGGCGCGCTGGAAGCGCCGGGTGAAGGTGCGCCGGCTCATGGCCGCGTGCTCGGCCAGCCGGTCCAGGCCCAGCTTCTCGTCGAGCCGCCCCAAGCACCACTGCATGGTGCGCGCAATGCGGTCGCTGCCGCTGTTGGCCGGCGCCGGCTGCTCCACGTACTGCGCCTGGCTGCCCTGGCGGTGCGGCGGCGTCACCAGCCGCCGCGCCACCCGGTTGGCCAACTCAGCACCCAGCTCGCGGCGCAGCAGGTGCAGGCAGCAGTCCAGCCCGGCGGCGGTACCGGCGGAGGTCACGACGTCGCCGTGGTCCACGTAGAGCACCTGCGGATCCAGCTCCACGCGCGGAAAGCGCCGCGCGAACACCTCCGCCCAGGCCCAGTGCGTGGTGGCGCGCCGCCCGTCCAGCAAGCCGGCGTCGGCCAGGCCGAAAGCCCCCAGGCACAGCCCAATGAGCGTGCGGCCGCGCCGGTGCGCCTCCTGCAGCGCCTCGACCAGCGCCGCCGAAGCCGGCCGCTGCACGTCAGGCCAGGACGGGATGAGCACCCAGTCCGCCTCCGGCAAGGCCGACAAGTCCTGCGCCGCCGCCAGCTCAAAGCCCATGGAGCTGCGCACGCGCCCGCGCTGCTCGGCGCAGACGACCAGCTCGCACGGCGGCAGGCCCAGCGTGCTCCAGTCGTCGCCGAACACCGCGTGCGGCACGGCCAAGTGAAAAGCGCTGATGCCGTCGAAAGCCAGCATGGCGATGCGTCGGGGCATGGCAGGAGCCTTGAAAATCAAGTTGGCCCGATATTAATCTTAAATTTCCCCAAGGCCACTCGCGATGCAAAAGGCAAGTTTTCAAAATAAGGCCTCGTCCATTCAATTACGGAGCCGGCCATGACCCCATTCAACGAAAGCACCCCCAAGCGCGCACTGATATTGATTGACGTGCAAAACGAATATGTCAGCGGCAATTTGCCCATCGAATATCCGCCGATGGAAACATCACTGCCCAATATTTCCCGCGCCCTGGCGGCCGCCCGCGAGGCGGGCCTGCCCGTCGTGCTGGTGCAGCACACGGAAGCGCCCGGGGCGCCGGTCTTCGCCGAGGGCTCGCACGGCTGGGAACTGCACGACAGCGTGCGCGGCGTCGCGCCGGACCTGCTGGTGCAAAAGACGCTGCCTTCTGCTCTCGCGGGCACCGGCCTGGGCCCCTGGCTGCGCCAGCGCGGCGTGGATACCCTGGTGGTGGCGGGTTACATGTCGCAGAACTGCAATGAATCCACCATCCGCCAGGCGGCCCACGAGGGTTGGGCGGTGGAATATCTGCACGACGCCGCCGGCGCCATTTCCTACAGCAACGACCTGGGCCATTTGCCGGCGCGGCAAATGCACGAGGCCTCGTGCATCGTGCTGCAGTCGCGTTTCGCGGCGGTCCTGGGCACGGCCCAATGGCTGCAGTTGCTGCGCAGCGGCGAGCGCGCGCCGCGCGACAACCTGTACGCGTCCTACCAGCGGGCGCGGGACCAGGCCACCGAGGCGGCCTGAAGGCCCGCGGCGCGGCTCAGGCCGGGCCCGTCTTCTCCTGCGTCGCCGGATGGTGGTGGTGCGTGCGCAGCCGCCGCAGATGGCGCAGCGTGAACTCCACCGCGTCGTCCACGAAGGTGAACACCACCGGGATCACCAGCAGGCTCAGGAAGGTGCTGGTGATGAGGCCGCCGATGACGGAAACCGCCATGGGCGCGCGGAAGCTCGGGTCGGCGCCCCAGCCCATGGCGATGGGCAGCATGCCCGCGCCCATGGCGATGGTGGTCATCACGATGGGCCGCGCGCGCTTGTGGCAGGCGTCCAGGAGCGCGTCCCAGCGGTTCATGCCCTCGCGCCGCGCCAGGATGGCGTAGTCCACCAGCAGGATGGAGTTCTTGGTGGCGATGCCCATGAGCATGATCAGGCCGATGAGCGAAGGCATGGAGAAGGCGCTGCGCGTCACCAGCAGCGCCACGAAGGCCCCGCCCAGCGACAGCGGCAGCGCCGCCAGGATGGTCACCGGCTGCATGAAGTTCTTGAACAGCAGCACCAGCACCACGTAGATGCACAGCACGCCGGTGAGCATGGCCAGGCCGAAGCTGGCGAAGAGCTCGCCCATCACCTCCGCGTCGCCCAGCGCCTGCTGGCTCACGCCCGGGGGCAGGCGCTGCAGGCTGGGGAGCTGCTGCACCGCGGCGGCCACGTCGCCCAGGGGCACGCCGTTGAGCTCGATCTCGAAGTTGACGTTGCGCAGGCGGTCGTACCGGTTGATCAGCGCCGGGCCGCTTTCGAGCTGCAGCGTGGCCACGTTGGCCAGTTGCACCGGGCGGCCGTTGTGGCCGGGCACCGAGAGCTGCGACAGCAGCGCCAGGTCCTCGCGGGCGCTTTCCGGCAGCCGCACGACGATGGGCACCTGGCGCTGCGCCAGGTTGAGCTTGGGCAGCGCCGCGTCGTAGTCGCCGGTGGTGGCGATGCGCAGCGTGTCGGCGATCACGGCCGAGCTCACGCCGGCCTCGGCGGCGCGGGCGAAGTCCGGCCGCACCACCAGCTCCGGGCGCACCAGCGCGGCCGTGGAGCGCACGTTGCCGATGCCGGGGATGGTGCGCAGGTCGCGCTCCACGTCCTGCGCGGCCTGCAGCAGCGCGTTGCCGTCCTCGCCGGCGAGCACCAGCATGTACTTCTCGCCGGAGGCGTTCAGGCCCACGGCCACGCGCACGCCGGGCAGCACCTGCAGCGCCTGGCGCAACTGCGCCTCGATCGCCTGCTTGCGCAGCCCCGGGCGGTCCTGGCGCGCCGTGAGGTTGAGCGTGAGCGAGGCCTTGTTCACCTCGGCCACGCCGCCGGGCATGAAGGGGTCGGCGCCCGTGGCGCCGCCGCCTATGGTCGTGTAGACCAGCTTGACGTGCTCGTTCTTCTGCAGGATGGCGCGCGCCTGCTCGGCCACGGCGCGCGTTTCCTCGAAGGTGCTGCCCGGGGGCAGCTCCAGCCGCACCTGCGACTGGCCGAAGTCGTCGGCCGGGATGAAGCCCGTGGGCAGCAGCGGGATGAGCATCACCGAGCCCACGAAGAACAGCGCCGCCCCGCCCGCGGTGAGCCAGCGGTGGCGCAGGCACTTGGCGGCAAAGCGCATGTACCAGCGCATCACGCGCCCTTCGGCCGGCGTGTGCACCAGCGGCTTGAGCAGGTAGGCCGCCATCATGGGCGTGAGCATGCGCGCCACCACCAGCGAAGCGAACACCGCCAGCGACGCCGTCCAGCCGAACTGCTTGAAGAACTTGCCGGGGATGCCGGCCATGAAGGCCGTGGGCAGGAACACCGCGATCAGCGCGAAGGTGGTGGCGATCACGGCCAGGCCGATCTCGTCGGCCGCCTCCATGGCTGCCTGGTAGGGCGTCTTGCCCATGCGCAGGTGGCGCACGATGTTCTCGATCTCGACGATGGCGTCGTCCACCAGGATGCCCACCACCAGCGACAGCGACAGCAGCGTCACCACGTTGACGGAGAAGCCCAGCAGGTACATGCCCACGAAGGCCGGGATCACCGACAGCGGCAGCGCCGTGGCGGCCACGAAGGTGGCACGCCAGTCGCGCAGGAAGAACCACACCACCACCACCGCCAGGAACGCGCCCTCGTACAGCAGGTGCATGGAGCCCTCGTAGTTCTCCGCCACCGGGTCTACGAAGTTGAAGGCCTGGGCAATCTGCAGGTCCGGGTGCTCCTGGCGCAGTTGGGCCAGCGCCCTGGTGACGCCCTGGTCCACGTCGATCTCGCCGGCGCCGCGGGCGCGGGTGATCTCAAAGCCCACCACCGGGCGGCCGTCCAGCAGCGCCTGGCTGCGCACCTCGGCCACGGTGTCGATGACGCGGGCCACCTGGTCCAGCCGGATGCGGCGCCCGTCGGACAGCGTGAGCTGCACGGCGCCCAGCTCCTGGGCCGAGGCCACCGTGCCCAGCGTGCGCACGGCCTGCTCGCCGCCGCCCAAGTCCACGCGGCCGCCGGAGGACTCCTGCTGCACGCGCTTGAGCTCGCGCGAGACCTCCGCGGCGGTGGCGCCCAGCGAGAGCAGCCGCGCCGGGTCCAGCTCCACGCGCAGCTCGCGCGTGACGCCGCCCACCCGCGACACCGAGCCCACGCCCGGCACGCTCAGCAGCCGCTTGGCCACCGTGTTGTCCACGAACCAGGACAGCGCCTCGTCGTCCATGCGCCCGCTGGCGATGGTGTAGGTGAGGATGGGCACGCCCGACAGGTTCATCTTGGTGATGCTCGGGTCGCGCAGGTCCGCGGGCAGTTGCGAGCGCACGCGGTTGACGGCGTCGCGCACGTCGTCCACGGCCTCCTGCACGGGCTTCTCCAGCCGGAACTCCACCGTGATGGTGGCCGCACCGTCCTGCAGCGCGGTGTAGATGTGCTTGATGCCCTGCACCGTGGAGATGGAGTTCTCCATCTTGCGCGCCACCTCGGTCTCCATCTGCGCGGGCGAGGCGCCGGGCAGCGAGGCCGAGACGATGACGGTGGGCAGCTCGATGTCCGGGAAGTTCTGCACCTTCATGGCGCGAAAGCTCATCAGCCCTGCCACCGTGAGCAGGAAGAAGAGCATCAGCGCCGGGATCGGGTTGCGTATGGACCAGGCCGAGACGTTCATCGCGCCGCCTTCGCATCAAGGGGTTGCGCCGCGCCGGCCGCGGCCTGGCGCGAGGCGCCGGGGGCGGCCGCCGCCGGCGGCGCGTCCACCACCTGCACCGTGTCGCCGTCGGCCAGGAAGGCCGCGCCGCGGTCCACCACGCGCGCATCGGCCTTCACGCCGCGCACTTCCACGCGGTCGCCCTGGCGCTGGCCCGCTTCCACTTTGAGCTGGGTGATCTTGGAATCCGGGCCGACCACCATGACGGAGCTGAAACCCTCGCGCAGCAGCACGGCCGAGGCCGGCAGCGTGAGCACCGCGCGGCGCGCCAGCGTGAGATCGCCGCGGGCGAACATGCCCGCGCGCACGTCGGAGCCCGGCGCGCTTTGCAGGTCCACGTAGACCAGGGCGTTGCGCGTCTGCGGGTCGATGGTGGGGGCGATCTGGCGCACCTTGCCCGGCACGCGCGTGCCCGCCGGCGTCACCAGCGTCACCGCCTGGCCGGCCTTGACCTGCGGCAGCTCGGTGGCCGGCACCTCGGCGCGCCACTCCAGGCGGCCCTGGCGAATGAGGCGGAACAGTTCCAGCCCCGGCTGCGCCACGCTGCCCACGGCGGCGTTGCGCGCGCTGACCACGCCGTCGTCCGGCGCGAGCACCTGCGTCTTGCGCAGCCGCAGCTCCTGCGCCTGCAGCTGGGCGCGGGCGGACTGCACGCGCGCGGCGGCGGTCTGCTCGCCGGTGAGGTATTGCGAAATCTGCTGCGCGCTCAAAGCGCCGCTTTGCTGCAGGGCGCGCGCGCGCTCGGCGTTGGCCTGGGCCTCGGCCAGCGCGGCCTGCGCCTCGGCCAGCGCGGCCTGGGCCTGGGCCACGTCGGCGCGAATGGTGTCGTCCACCATGCGCGCCAGGGGCTGGCCACGCTTGACCACGTCGCCCACGTTGACCAGCACCTGCGACAGCGCCACGCCGCCGAGCTCGGCGCCGACGATGGTTTCCTGCCACGCGGCCACGTTGCCGTTGGCCGAAAGCGTCTGCGCCCACTGCGCGGGCTGCGGCTGCGTCACGGTGACGGTGAGCGCCGCGCGCGGCGCGGAGGCCTTGGCATCACCCTTGGCCGGGGCCTGGGCCTGCACGAGAGGCACCGACAACAGCAGGCCGGCCAGCGCCAGCGCAGCGGCCAGCGCGGTGGAATTCAGGGAACTGAGCTTCATGGTTTCGACAGGTTGGATTCGGGGGCCGTGGTCGCGGCGGCGGTGGCGGCCAGGTTGCGGGACGCGCCGGCCTCCTCGCCCACGGCGAGCGAGCCGTCCCAGCCGCCGCCGCTGGCCTTGTAGAGCTGGACCCAGGCCGCCACGCGCTCGCGGCGCACGGCCAGCAGCGCGGCCTCGGCGGCGATGCGCTGGCGCCGCGCGTCCTGCAGCTCGATGAGGCTGGCGTTGCCCAGCTCCCAGCGCGCCTGCGTGGCCTCAACGAAGCGCTGCCAGTTCTCGGCGGCAAGGCGGGCGTCCTCTTCACGCCGCGCCGCCGCGTCCAGCCGCACCAGGGCTTCCTCGACCTCGCGCACCGCGGCACGGCTGCGCTGCTGCCAGGCGGCCAGGGCCTCGTCCAGGCGGGCGCGCGCGGCATCGACTTCGGCGCGGCGGCGACCGCCGTCCAGCAGCGGCAGCGTCAGCGCCGGGCCCAGCGCCCAATTGGCGCCGCTGTCCTGCACGCCGCCTATGCGCACCGCGCCCAAGGTGATGGCGCCGGTGAGCAGCAGCTTGGGCCAGCGCTGGGCCTGGGCCACGTCCACGCTGGCGGCGGCGGCGCGCAACTGCTGCTCGGCCGCGGCCAGGTCCGGCCGCTGCGCCAGCACCTGCGCCGGCAGCGCCGCGATGCTGAAACCCGCGGGCTGCGGCAACTGCGCCGCGCGCGCGGCCAGTTGCGCGCGCAGCGCCGGCTCTTCCAGCCCGGTGAGCGCCACCAGCGCCTTGACCACGACCTCGCACTCGGCCTGCTGGGCCTGCGCGCGGGCGCGCGTGTCGGAGAGCGTGGCCTGCGCCAGCGCGCCGTTGGCCGGCGACTCGAAGCCCACCTCCACCTTGCGCCGCGTGAGGTCGGCGATCTGCCCTGCCGCGGCCACGTTCTGCGCGTCCAGCGCCACCTGCGCCTCGCAGGCGCGCAGCGACAGGTAGTTCAGCGCCACCTCGGCGGCCAGGCTCACGCGCGCGTCGTGCCACTGCGCGGCGGCGGCGTCGGCCTGCGCCTGCGCCGCGGCGATGCCGGCACGGCGACCGCCGAAGAGGTCCAGCTCCCAGGCTGCGTCCACCCGCGAGGTCACGGCCGTGTAGGTCAGCGTGGGCGGCGGGAAGTTGTTGCTGGTCCGCGAGGCGGCGAGGTTGCCGTCCAGCGTAGGCGACAGCGCCGCGCCGGCCACCGTGAGCTGCGCGCGGGCTTGGGCGATGCGCGCCACGGCCTGCGCCAGCGTGGGGTTGTCGGCCTGCGCCCGCGCCACCAGGGCGGCGAGCTGCGGATCGTCGAAACGATCCCACCAGCGCGCAAGCGCCTGCGGCTCGCCCTCATGCGGACGCGGCGCCTGCCAGGACGGCGGCGCGGGCGGCGGCGGAGGCGGCGTGGTGGAGGCACAACCGGCCAGCAAGGCCAGGCACAGCGGAAAGGCAGGTCGCATCACGTTACAAACTGCAAAATTCTTTGAGCGCGGCAGTGTAAGCAGGCCAACGGGGCCGCCGCGGGCGCCGTCGCCGCTCGCACACGGCGCGGCCCATGGAAAGCGGGCAGGCGGCAAGGCGGTTTTTTTGCCCTGCGGCAGGTGAGCCTCCCGTGCAGACGAGGCTGGCGCCGGAAGGCGTATTTCTTGCGCAAGGCCGCTGCGACGCGCCTTCAAAACTTCTGGCGCAAGCGTCCGGCCCTGCCGGGCGAAGCTTGGCATGCGCGCGGCGCCGGCCACAACGAAGCCGCTGGCCCTTCAGGGCAAAAAGGCGGGCAAAGCCGCTTCAACGCACGGCCGGCGTGGGCCGAGCGCGACTGCGGCGCCTCAGAACAGGTCGACGCCGCCGGACTTCACCTCGGGTTCGGCGATGCCGGCCGCGGCCAGCGCCGTGGGCCCGGACACACGGTTGCGGCCACTGGTCTTGGCGAGATACAGGGCCTTGTCGGCGCGGTCGAAGGCGGCCGTGGGCAGGTCGCCCGCACGCACGTCGCTGAAGCCCAGGCTCACCGTGACGCGGCCCACCTGAGGAAAGTCGAACTGCTCCACCTGCGCGCGCAGCCGCTCCAGCACCGCGGCCACGTCGGACTCCTGGGCCGCGGACAGCAGCACCACGAACTCCTCGCCACCGAAGCGGAAGATCTGGTCGTCAAAGCGCAGCACCGAGCGCATCAGCCGCGCCAGCAGCAGCAGCACCTCGTCACCCAGGAGGTGGCCGAAGCGGTCGTTGATGCGCTTGAAATGGTCCACGTCCAGCACCGCCAGCCAGTGGCGGCAATCGCTGCGCGAGGCGCGCGTGTCCTGGGCCATGGCCTGCGCCTCGGGACCCATCAGCGTGTTCATGAAGGCGTCGTCGAAGGTCTTGCGGTTGAGCAGCCCCGTGAGCGCGTCGCGCTGGCCGTAGTCCAGCAGCGCCAGGAAGTTGCCGTAGAGCTTGACGATGGCCTGCACCGTGTCGCGCGACTCGGTGGACAGCGGCTGCGCCACCTGCAGCTCCAGCACGCCGGCCGCGCCCGGCTGCGCACCGGCGGCCACGGGGAAGAGCTCCCGCACGGGCTCCCCGGCCAGGGTTTGCGGCTGCCCGCTGCGCACGCAGGCCAGCCACTCGGCGCGGCTGTCCAGCGGCGGCAGTTGCTCGAAGTCCAGGCGGCGGGCGCCCTGATGGCGCGCCGTGCGGCCCTGCCAGGGCCGCGACAGCCAGCGCGCCTGCGGCGGCTCACCCACACAGCGGTGCAGTGCCAGCGCAAGCGGCCGAATCAAGTCGGCCAGCGTTTCCATCAGCAGCGCGTCGGCCTGGTCGCGATCGCGGAAACGGGTGAGTTCGACCAGGTGATCGACCAGTGACGACATGGGCAAACGGCGGCTTCAGTGCGGCAGGGAGGGGCGAACACTGTAACGTGCCACCAGCGTCAACATCTCGTCCTGGGCGTAAGGCTTGCCCAGGTAATGCCGTGCACCGAGCCCGGCGGCGCGCTCGCGGTGGCGTGCGGCCAGCCGCGAGGTGATGACGATGACGGGCAGCGCCGCCCACCGCGCGTCCTCTCGCAGCCGCGCCAGCAATTCAAAACCGTCCATGTGCGGCATCTCCAAATCGGTGAGCACCAGTGCCGGCGCCTCCTGCTGCAGTTGCTGCAGCGCCTGCAGCCCGTCCTTGGCCAACGCCACGCGGTAGCCCTCGCGCTGCAGTAGCCGCTGCGTGGCGCGGCGCACGGTGAGCGAGTCGTCCACCACCAGCACCAGCGGCGCGGCGGCGGCGAGGCCTGCCGCGCCCGTGCCACCGTCCCACAGCGGCGCGGGCGCCACGGGGCTGGGCCCGGCACCGGCCGCCTGCGCGGCGTGGCGCTGCGCCAGCACCGCGGGTTGGTAGACGGGCAGCGGCAGGCCCGTGGGCAGCAGCGCCATGCCGGCCAGCCCGGGCAGCGTGGAGAGTTGCGGGCCCAGGGGCTGCAGCAGGGCGTCCTGCCGGCCCACGATCTCGCGCACCTGCAGCGCCAGGGTTTCCCCGTCCTGCGCGGCACGCAGCAGCAGCACGGTGGCCTGCTGGTCGTCACTTGCCGGCGGCGCCGGGGGCTGCAGCAGCAGCGTTTCCAAGGCATGGAAAACCGGGGCGTCGGGGCCGTCGCCCAAGCGGCCCGCCTGCGCGGCCTGCTGTGCCTCAGGCACCGCCAGTTGCCGCACCTCCTCGACCTGCGCCGCGGGCACGGCCACGGTGGCCTCGCCGCAGCGCAGCAGCAGCACGGGCATCACCGCCGTGCTCAGGGGCAGGTGCAGCGTGAAGCGGCTGCCCTGCGCGGGCGCGTCGTCCATGGCGACGTGGCCGCCCAGGGTTTCGACTTCGGCGCGCAGGGCCTGCGGCGGCGGCGCGAGCCCGCCGCTGTCGCATTCCACCGTGACTTGCGAACCTTCGCGGGCGAGTTTCAGCCGCACGCGGTTTTCGGCCGGCGGCGCCACGCCCTGCGACGCGGCGTGGCGCAGCCACTGCTCCAGCACCGGGGCGATGCGCTCCAGCACGCCGCGGTCCATTTCGGCCTCGCCGCCCTCGATGTCCAGCCGCGCCTGGCGCTGCGCTGCGTGCGCGGCCTGGGCCACGGCGTCGCGCAGCCGGCCGGCCAGGGTGCTGAAGGGCTGGCGCCGCGCGTCCAACAAGTCGTCCTGCAGCTCTGCAGCCGCGCGGCCCAGGCCGACCAGCTCGTCCTCCGTGCCCCGCAAGCCCTGGCGCAGGCCGTGCTGGACGGTGGACAGGTCGTCCAGCGACTCGGCCATCATGCGCGCCAGCTCCTGCAGCCGGGTGCGGCTGTCCTGCTCCGACAGCCCTGCCGGCGCGTCGGCCTGCGACTCGACCTCGCGCAGTTGGCTGCGCAGTCGGGCGAGGTTTTCGTCCAGATCCACCAGCGAGGCGCCGAGCTGCCGCACCTGCGCGCCCAACCGCGCGCGGGTGATGCCCACTTCGCCGGCCTGCGACACCAGGCGATCCAGCGCCGCCGCGCGCAGGCTGACCGGCGCCGCGGGCGCTGCCGAGGCGGCGGGCGGCGGCGGTGCCGGCGGCTGCGCCGCAAAGCGCGACCAGTCGATGCGCGGTTGAGGCGGCTGCGTGTGCGCGGAAAGCTGCGGCGCGGGGGCCCCATCGGCCTGGTCCGGGACGGCGCGGTCCAAGGCGGGCACATCGCCCAAGCCTGCTGAACCGGCTGAATCGCCCGCTTCACCCAGGTCACCCAGGTCGCCCAGGTCAACCCAGTCGGACATGCCGGCCGAATCCATTTCCGCCAGGTCCGGCGCCGGCGGCGGGACGGGGACATCGGCCGCCTCGTCCCTGGGCGGCTGCGCGCAGGCCGCACGCAGCCGCTCGAAGGCGGCACCGAGCACGCCGGCGCGTCCCTGCATGGCCTCAATGCGGGAGCGCTCCGGCAGGCCAGAGCTGCTCACCAGGTCTTCCAGGGCGCATTCCAGCGCGTGGGCCGCATCGCCCAGCCGCATGGCACCGGCCAGCCGTGCGCCGCCCTTGAGGGTGTGCAGCGCGCGCATGCCCGCGGCGGCGTGCTCCTCGCCGCCGCAGTCCTGGGCCCAGGCCTGCAGGGCCTGCGACAACTGCGGCAGCAGCTCCAGCGCCTCTTCCTCGAATACGGGGAACAGCGCCATGTCCAGCGCCTGCAGGTCGTCCTCGCCGACCTCCCAGGGCGTGTCCTCCGCGCCGCCGTCCGCCGCGGCACTTTCGCCAGCCGGCACCGCGGCGGGCGTTTCGTCCTCGCTCCAGACCAGCGCATCGACTTGTGCATCGAACGCCGGATCGGCAATCGCCTCGTCCGCCTCGGCGGGCTCGGCCGCGTCAGCCAAGTCAAGCGACGGCGCTGCCTCGGCAGAGGCGTCTTCCAGGCTCGCCGTCGGCTGCGGCGCGGCTTCTGGCCAAGCCAGCGCATCAAGCGCCGGATCGGCAATCGACCCGGCCACCTCGGCGGGCTCGGCCGCGTCAGCCAGGTCAAGCAACGGCGCTGCCTCGGCTGAGGCGTCTTCCAGGCTCGCCGCCGGTTGCGGCGCGGCTTCTGGCCAAGCCAGCGCATCAAGCGCCGGATCGGCAATCGACCCGGCCACCTCGGCGGGCTCGGCCGCGTCAGCCAGGTCAAGCAACGGCGCTGCCTCGGCGGAGGCATCTTCCAGGCTCGCCGCCGGTTGCGGCGCGGCTTCAGGCCAATCCAGCGCATCGACCGCCGTATCGGCAAGCGACCCGGCCGCCTCGGCGGGCTCGGCCGCGTCAGCCAGGTCAAGCAACGGCGCGACCTCGGCTGAGGCGTCTTCCAGGCTCGCCGTCGGCGGCTGCTCGACTTCGGTCCAGTCCAGCGCATCAAGCGCCGGATCGGCAATCGACCCGTCCGCCTCAGCGGGCTCGGCCGCGTCAGCCAGGTCAAGCAACGGCGCTGCCTCGGCGGAGGCATCTTCCAGGCTCGCCGCCGGTTGCGGCTCGGCTTCAGGCCAGTCCAGCGCATCGAGCGCCGGATCGGCAATCGACCCGGCCGCCTCGGCGGGCTCGGCCGCGTCAGCCAGGTCAAGCAACGGCGCTGCCTCGGTGGAGGCGTCGTCGTCCAGGCTCGCCGCCGGCTTGGGTGCCGCTTGCGGCCAGTCCGACAGGCCGGCAGCGCCATCCAGCTCGTCCGCCGGCACGGCGGATTCGTCGGTCAGTGCGACGGGAAGGCTGCGGTCGCGCATCGGCGGCGGGGGGCCGAAGGGGTTGTGCGAAGGTGCGGACGCCACTTCGTGCAACGTGCGCAGGCCCCGCAGCAGTTCGGCTGGCGCGGGCGACGGCAGCTCGCCGGCGGCAAACTGCTCCAGCATCCGGCGCAGGCACAGGGCGCCCTCGACCAGCACTTGGGCCATGGCCGCCGTGCCGCAACCTTCCAGGCGGCAAGGCGCCATGGCGTCGCCCAACGCGCGGGCCAGCTCCGCCAGGGCCTGGTCGCCCACGGTGTCGGCCATGCCCGCCAGGGCCTGCGTCACCACGACCAGCTCGCGCTCCAGCGCCTGCGGCGGTGCCCACGCCCCCAGGCGCTGCAGCAGCCGGCCGCAAAGGGCTTGCGCTTCATCCACGTAGACGTCGAACAGCGCGTGCGGCACGCGCAGCGGGCCGATTAGGCAGTCCTCGCCGTCCAGCGGCGCCAGCGCGCCGGCCACGGCGGCCATGGGTGCGGGCGCCAGGGGCCTGTGCGGCGGTGCGACCGGCGCCGCGGGAACGTCCAGATCGAAGTTGAAATCCGAGACCGGAGCCGGAGCCGGAGCCGGAGCCGAAGCCGGCGCTGGGGCCGGCACGGCCAGGCCGGCGTCGAAATTCAGGTCGAAGTCCGGGTCCGCGCCGGCCAATGGCTGATCGGGGCTGGCCTGCGCCGCCATGGCGGGGGGTACGGCGTCGTCGAGGTCGAAGGACAGCTCGAAGGGTGTATCGGCCTGCTCCGAGGGGCCGGCCAGCGGGTGGTTGGGCGGCAGGTCGAAGGAGAGATCAAAGGACAGGCCGTCGTCCACGGCCGGCTGCGGCGCGCTGAGGGCACCGTCCTGGGGCGCGGCCTGGGCCTGCGCCGCCTCGGCCAGCGGGCTTTCGAACGGAGCACCATCGGCCGGCGGCTCGTCGGCGGGGACGCTTGCGGCAGCCGTGGGCCAGGGCTCGGCGGCGAGGTCGTCGGCCAGCAGTGCCGCGACGGCCGCATCCTCGCCGGCCGGCTCATCGCCTGATGGCGCCGCGGGCGCGTCTTCGACGTCCAGGTCGATGGCGGCGGCATCGCCGGCCGGCGGCAGCACCTCCGTCGCCACAGGCGGCGCTTCAAGGGCCGGCCCGCTCTCGGCGGCGGCTGGCGGCGGCTCGGACCAGTCCTCCAGGTCCAAGGCGTCATGGGCCGGCTGGGGGGCGGATACGTCCAGGGCTGGAGCCTGGGCCGCCGTCGCAGCGGCGCTGGCGCCCTCCTCGCTCTTCACCGGTGCCTCAGTCAGGTCCGGCACCAGCGCGGACACCTGTGCCTCTTGCGCCTCTTGTATCTCTTGCGCCTGCGCGGCGGCCACGGCCTGCCCGACAGGCGGCAAGGGGTCGGCGGGCTGCGTTTCAACACGCTTTGCGGCCGATTGGGCCGGCACCGGCCACCCCTGCGGAGCCCTATTGGCAAGCGGTGCGGCAGCGGCCTCGCCGGCCTGCTTCCCGATCGGGAGGAAAGGCACAACCTCCCTGCCCTTCAAGCGGGCCAAGGCCACGGCGCGGGAGGACGTCTCGGCGGGCGCCCGTGCCGGCGCGGCGCTCTGGGCATCGCGGTGCTTGAGCAGCGAGGCCAGTTCGATAGGCGCGCCCATGACGGGCTGATTGAGCGTCAGCGGCTGCGCCAGGTCCACCAGCTCTGGCAATTCGTCCAGCGGCGGGCCCCAGTCCGGCGCCAGGTCGGCCAGCTCCACGGGCTCGTCCAACAGGGCAAGGGGCATCGTTTCCTGCAGCACCGGCAGCGGTACGCCCACAGGCTCCAGCGTCGGCAAGGCATCCAGCCCAATGCCGGGTGCGGACAGCGGTTGGCCCGCGGGCTCCGGCGTGCTCTGGGCACGGGGCGAGACCTCGGCCCCGGGAGCGGACACAGGCTCGGCCTCAGGCACCGGCTCGGCTTCAGCCACAGGTGCGGGCCCAGGCTCGACCCCGGAAGCCGGCGCGGGCGCGGGCTCCGGCTCGGCGGCCCGCTCCGGCACGGCTTGGGCAGCACGCGCGGCTTCAAGCTCAGCCGCAGGTTCTGGCGCAGGCCCGGAGACGGCGGCAGGCACAGGCAGCGTCGCGTGCTCAGGCACCGCTTCCGAAGGCGGTGCGTAAGGCATGGGCGCGAAGGTCGGGGCGGCGCTCGCGGCCGTCCCGGCGTCCTGGCGGACCTGTGCCGCAGGCGCGGCACTTGGCATGGGTGGCGGGGCGACGGCAGGCGGCGCCACGGGCG